>JBALXO010000143.1:0-6532 GCA_036960615.1 Cocleimonas sp.
ATCATTATTATTCAGCGGATACATTGCATTTAACTTTGCAGTATTCGTATTATTAAACAATAGCTTATGATGTGTAGATGTTACCTCGTAACGCTCCGAAACTTAACCTACATCAATGATCATTTTCAATAAGTTGCTATGCTGAAAGCTCGGATAAATCTGATCAAGGACGTTAAATAGTGAATCTTAATAAAATAACATTGATCGCAGTGTTGGCTGTGTTGATGTCTGGATGTGATAGTTATTCAACCTATACCAAATGTGTATTGGTGGAAGAGCAAAAAAGCGCGAGTAATACGTCAGCAAAGAATTACTGTAATACGTTAGTAGACAAAGGTGAGATTTCTTGTGATGGAGAAACAATTGGAAGTTATTGCTATTAGGGCGTTAAATTTACAGAATTAAAACCTCTCACGTAACGGTCGAAAACTTAACCTGCATCAATAACCCTTTTCAATTTATAAACTATTGTGCGTAAACACTTAAGAGTTTGGGCAACTAATATCGGTAATAAGCAGTCGGCACTTAGTCACTAGATGTTACTAAAAATTGAAACAATGGAAATAATACGATGAAAACGACAATTACAAAGACAATGAAAAAGACTTATTTAATAACAACAGTTTTGGCCACGACTATGGCTATAGCAGGTTGCAGTTCTTATGGGGGTCCTAATGAGCAAACTGGAACCATCCTTGGCGGTGTCCTAGGTGGTGTAGCAGGAAAACAAGTGGGAAAAGGTCATGGCAAAACGGCAGCTATTATTGTCGGAACCATCATTGGCTCTCAAATTGGAGGTTCTATTGGAAGATCGATGGACGATACCGATCGCTTAAAAATGGCACGTTCACTTGAAACATCTAGTACGGGCCAAGCAACGACATGGCGAAATCCAGATACAAACAGCAACTACACAGTAACACCCACGCGAACTTACGAGGTTAATACTGCTCCTTGCCGTGAGTATACGGTTGACGCAATTATTAACGGCAGAACGGAAAAAATTTACGGAACAGCCTGTCGTCAAGCGGATGGTAGCTGGAAAGTACAAAGCTAGACCTTTTAAAAAGACACCCCCCATCTTTTTGGCACTTTTGGTGGAGCAAAATTAATTAACTAAGGAGATATAAAATGTATAACACAATTATTGTTCCAACTGACTTCTCTGATGATCAATTAACCATTGAGTCTCTTATAAAGGCAAAACAGTTATCAAGTAACAATCGCATAGTAATGTTACATGTATTAGATCAGATTCCATCTTATGCTTTAGCTGAAATACCAAGTGATCTAATTAAAGACATAACACCAAAGACTTATGAAAAAATGAAGAAAATGTCTGATAGAGCAGGAATAGAAGTAAAAATCGAAGTCCGAAATGGAAGTGCTTATCGTAAAATTATTCATTCAGCTGAAGAAAATAAAGCTGGTTTGATTTTGATTAATTCACATCAACCAGGACTTCAAGATTATTTATTAGGTTCTACCGCTTCAAAGGTTGTGCGCCATGCAAAATGTGCTGTATTGGTTCAACGATAGTTCGCTTAGATAATAATAGGGTTGGGTAAACACTCGCCTATTCTCTTATGCTAAAGGAGATCACACATAGTTGGTTAGAAGTAGAGATAGATGGTAAGTGGGTTTCTGTAGATACATATATTAATGATATAACCTTACATAATGCTGCGGTTCGCAAGTTAAAAAGCAAAGGTTGGAATACATGTTTTTCAGTAAGTCGCTTATCAGGGGAACCTAGCGCCCAACTTAATTTGAATAATACTCATACTCACAAATGGCTGCAGTTACTAGTGATAATGGCACCAGTGAACAACCCGCTGAGTTCTTTAGAGGACCTGATTATCTAAACTGGGCTGGTATTATAAGAACGTTATTATATCGACTTTACTTGCCATTAGTTAATCGTCGAGTTCGACAACTTAGACATTCTGAACTTAATCGATAAATTTTAAAACACAAAAACGGATAATTCTTTGAAAAAAAAGCGATTAAGACACTCCCCTACTTTTAACTGTTTTTAGTAGATATAAACCATAATAACTTTCGCTATGCTCGTACTTAAGGAGATTTAGAAATTAAATACATTTGGATAGTTGTTTTTATAACTGTACTCATCTGGTCAAGTATAAATCCTAAAGATCAATTTACGTGGTTGCTTGAAGTATCACCTGTACTAATTGGTGGAGTGCTTATAGCTTTTACCTATAATTCATTTCGCTTAACGTCTATTCTCTATTTTTTTATCTTAATACACTGCGTAGTTCTGATGATTGGCGGTCATTACACCTATGCTGAAGTTCCATTTTTCGATGGCTTATTTGGGTCTGAAAGAAATAACTACGATAAGGTGGGGCATTTATTTCAAGGGTTCGTTCCCGCTTTATTAGCTAGGGAGATATTAATCCGAAAGACTGTAGTCAAAGATAAACTCTGGCTTGGCTTTATTGTTATTTCAATCTGTTTAGCATTCAGTGCATTTTACGAACTGATTGAATGGTGGGTAGCTCTTGCCTCAGGAGAAGACGCTGAAGCATTTTTAGGAACTCAAGGGTATGTCTGGGATACTCAATCAGATATGGGCTTAGCCTTACTAGGAGCAATAATTTCCTTACTATTATTATCTAAAACACATGATAGACAGTTAAAGATGATTTAAAAGGCATCTATAATAGTTACAAGGGTGCCTTTTTAAACGGCTTAAACAGCTATTTAAATGACACCCCCCACTTTTTGATGATTTTCATTTATTCAAACTATGAACTTTATCTAATACTTGATCGGAATCGAGAGTAAATCTATATGCTCTAGAATTTTGATACTCCTCTATAATTTTTTCAAACACTGGCTCTATTAACTCTCCTGTTTCTAAAGGAGTTAAGAGACAGTTTGTGTCTTTAGCAAGATTCACTATTTCTTTTAAAAACGTATAGTCTGGCTTTCTAGTATCAATTTTAAAATTTATATCATCATCCCAAACTTCCACTTTTGTACCCTTTTCATATCCATAAAGTCTCATTAAAGTAGACCATGATTCGATTGAAGGAAGAAGTTTTTGTATGCGTATTTCAAGTTCTGCAATATTACAGTCGTGCCAATAATCTATAAAATCATCATCTACATGCTTCTCAGAATCTACAAAGTTTTCTTTGTATTCATTAAGAATCAATGGAATGTTTGTATGCTCTTTTAAAATTCCTTTTTTAGGCAATAAACTAAATTTAAAGTGCCAAATAGCCATATATATTATTTATTTCCTATAAGGGCTTATAGAACCACGATATTTTGGTGGAGGTACTCTGCTAACATCCTTGAGAGTGGACTTAATAGTTAAACTCACGCCCTTCATACTTTCAATCTCGAATGTACTCATTTTTCGATTTGTAATTTAGTCGTTTTCTGAAGTTTACTTTATCTATTCCAACATTGTCTTGTTTAAGGCTCAGCTGATAATTTTAAATTTAGTATTCGTAAATTCTTAATTACTGTCACTAACACCAACCGCATAAAAAATTAAGTTTTACTTAATTGGGTACATCTTTTTTTAATTTTACCTAACTATCATTAAGCGCTAATATTTTCTTCACAGATAAACATCAGGAAATCGAGGAAGAAGTTAATTAAAGAAATAAGTTGAAATATAATAGAGTATTTACGTAGTTGGGCAGCGTCAACAATATGCGTTTTGCTAATGAAAACAGCAATAAATTGGTTATTGGAAATTATAAAAACAGTTACAGATAAGAATTGTGAAAAATTGGAGGGCGTCTTTGAAATTACCATTCTCATGAATCTTTTAAAATAAACCAACATATGTCTGTTGTTTTTTTATCACCCATATTTCTCTTATAGTTTTTCAATAAATTTTTAATTTAGTAATGTAAGCCCTTACATTATTATTTTTAAGTTCAAATATATTAAGGGAATACTATGAAAGTCGGAGTTCCAACTGAGACAAGCAAAGGTGAAATGCGAGTTGCCATGACACCTAGTTCAGCCGTACAAATTCAAAAACTCGGCCATACCTGCTTGATTCAATCAGGTGCCGGAAATCATGCAAAATTTTCTGATACAGATTATGAGACGGCAGGTGTTAGCGTAGTAAAGACAGCCGCAGAGTTATGGAAACAAGCGGACATTATTATCAAAGTGCGCCCCCCTTCTGATATCGAAATAAAGAAACTCAAGAAAAATAAGACCTTAATTTCGTTTGCATATCCTGGGCAAAATCAAAGTTTACTCGATAACAGTAAAAGCATAGGCGCAAGCGTTATTGCGATGGACATGGTGCCAAGAATTAGTCGTGCTCAAAAAATGGATGCCTTGTCTTCAATGGCCAATATTTCTGGCTATCGCGCAGTCATAGAAGCAGGAAATCACTTTGGACGGTTCTTTACCGGTCAAATGACCGCTGCAGGCAAAGTGCCCCCAGCTAAAATACTGGTTATCGGGGCAGGTGTTGCGGGCCTTGCTGCTATTGGGACAGCTCAATCATTAGGCGCTATTGTGCGTGCATTTGATGTTCGCCCTGAAGTATCCGAACAAATTGAATCAATGGGTGCTGAATTCTTATTTTTAGATTTTGATAAGGGAATAGAAAAAAGTACTAGTGATGCATCAGACGCCGTCGAAACAAATGGCTATGCTACTCCATCAAGTCCAGAATTTCGTAAAAAACAACTAGAATGTTTTCGTGCACAAGCACCAGAAATTGATATAGTTATCTCGACTGCCCTCATCCCTGGACATGATGCACCAAAGCTTTGGTTAACAGACATGGTTGAAGCCATGAAACCTGGTTCAGTGGTTATCGATTTAGCCGCAGAACGCGGCGGCAACTGCGATTTAACGGTTGCTGATGAAAAAATAATTTCACGTAATGGCGTAACGATAATTGGCTATACTGATTTTCCTAGTCGCATGGCGACACAATCATCAGAGCTATATTCAAGCAATATCCGCCACCTTTTAAGTGATTTAACACCGGAAAAAGACGGCATTATTGTTCATGATATGGAAGATGATGTCATTCGTGGCGCAACAATTACTCATGCAGGTGAAATTACATTTCCACCACCGCCACCTAAAATTAAGGCCATTGCAGCACAAAACACTAAAAGAACACCTGAAAAGACAGCTCAAGATATTGCGGCTGAAGAAGCCATCAAAATAAAAAAAGCCGGACAAAACCAAGTAGGTTTACTATCTATTGGTGGGCTAATCATGCTCATGATTGGCAATTATGCTCCTGCAGCATTTATGCAGCATTTAATCGTATTTGTCTTGTCTTGTTTTATTGGTTATCAAGTCATTTGGGGAGTTAATCACGCTCTACACACGCCACTCATGGCTATCACTAATGCTATTTCAGGCATCATCGTGCTCGGCGCATTACTGCAGATAAATTCGGGCAACACTATTGTCACACTTCTTGCTGGAATTTCAGTCCTAATTGCCTCGATTAATATTGTGGGCGGCTTCATGGTCACACGACGCATGCTGCAAATGTTTCAAAAATCCTAGGTAAAGGAAAGAATTATGTCATTCGGACTTCAAACTGCAGCCTACATCGCTGCATCTGTCTTATTTATACTAGCACTCGGTGGTTTATCTAACCACGAAAGTGCAAAACGCGCCATATGGTTCGGCATTTTCGGTATGGCCATTTCGGTCATTGCAACGTTAGCTGGCCCTCAGGTCGACATTAGTTTCATGTTAATTACTGTTTTAATCATAGGTGCTGCTATTGGTGCAGTTGTTGCGATGAAAGTAGAGATGACAGGTATGCCAGAATTAGTCGCAGCACTACACTGTTTTGTGGGACTAGCCGCGGTCTTCATTGGCATCAATTCTGACCTCATAGTTGACGACTTGCCCACAGCAGAACGAGTAATTCATGAAATAGAAGTATTTCTCGGTGTGTTCATCGGAGCTATTACTTTCACAGGTTCAATCATTGCCTATGGTAAATTAGCAGGCAAACTAGATGGCAAAGCATTGATCTTACCGGGTCGCCATCTAATTAATCTAGCCATGCTTGTTGCGTCGTTTATCTTACTGTTCATGTATATGAATCATGCGGGCTCTTGGACACTCTATATGATGACTCTGATTGCATTTGTGATTGGTGCTCACTTAGTACTCGCTATTGGCGGAGCTGATATGCCCGTAGTTGTTTCTATGTTAAACAGTTACTCAGGCTGGGCAGCAGCAGCAACGGGATTCTTACTAGGAAATGACTTGTTAATAGTAACAGGCGCGTTGGTTGGCTCATCGGGTGCCATTTTATCTTATATTATGTGCAAGGCCATGAATCGCCAATTTCTAGCCGTTATTTTAGGTGGCTTCGGTAATCCCACAGGCCCTACAATGGAAATTGAAGGTGAGCAAATAGCTATTGATGGTGATGGAGTGATCGCAGCACTCGAAGATGCAGATGACATTGTTATAGTCCCAGGTTATGGCATGGCGGTAGCACAAGCGCAACAATCAGTTTCCGAACTCACTCGTCGCTTAC
>JBALXO010000008.1:0-38054 GCA_036960615.1 Cocleimonas sp.
ATATAAAAAGTAAGAAAGAAGGACGTAAAATGCCTATCCCATGGATTATAAACAGCGTGTTTTATAAAGGTGAATTGATAACTTAGAAATGAAAACTGAAAAATATTTGGAAAAATTAATATATTCTCAATAAGTTTTTGATGGTTGTAACGCATCTCTTACCTTATCTTGATAGAATATTAGATAGGGTTTGCTATTTTTATAGAACTATTTTATTAGCTAATATCATAAATAGCTTTTAGAAAGTAACCTGTAGCATATGCCAAGCTTGCAGCCATGCTACCTGTTAGTAATGTGCGTAAACCAGATTTGAATATAGGCATTGAAAATACTATGCTTTTTAACATTCCGATCGAAAAGAACATTATTCCTGCAAGTGAAGCACTTACTAAAAATTGTTGATTCATGTCTAATGAAGTAAATAGAAAAGGAAATAAGGGAACTGCCCCAACGATTAAAAATGCAAAAAAAGTAGTAAAGGCTGATTTCCATGCAGATGGTGTGTTTTTAGATATTCCATGTTCTTCAACAATCATAGTTTCAACCCATAAGCGTTTATCTTGACTAATGGTTTTGACTATTTCCTCAAGTATTTCACCTTTAAATCCCTTTCTAGCAAAAATTTGACGAATTTCTTCGCGTTCACCTTCTGGAACCTTGTCTATATGCTCTTCTTCTGTTTTCTTTAATGTTTCGGAGTATTCTTGTTGTGCTTTGATTGATTCATAATTACTAACACCCATGCTAAATCCATCTGCAAACAAGTTTGCAAACCCGAGTATGATTGCTACAGAAGGGGAGAACCCAGCTCCAGTTGACCCGGATATAATAGCGAATGTAGTAACACAACCATCGATACCACCTAAAATGGCATCTGAAACATTTTGTGATTTTGGTGAACGTAAAAGACGCTCTTGTATAGCTTCAGGACTATGCTCAACATCAAGTTTTGCTTGATGTTGTTTTTGCTTATGTACATCGTGTTTTTTCAATCAAGATGACTAGTTTGGTTGAGATGACTAAAATGACTTAATTCTTGTTTTAACTCTGCAATTTCATCAAGTAATTCTAGTGTGAGTGCCACGCCGGATACATTAATGCCTAAATCCTGCTTTAATCGTAGCGCTTTATCGGTTCTTATTTGAACGCTCTGATGAAAACGCCAGTATTCTGGTGAATCACCTTCGCTAGGATTAATAACTCCGTATTCAATGAATTTAATCACCACTTTGGCGGGTACCTGACAAAACTGACATAGCTCTTCTAGGTCTATAGTCGGTTCGTCTTCAAGAATGCTGCCAGAGATTATATCGATTACTTCTTTCATCGTTGTAGCTCCTTAAAATAGAAAATTACGAGGATTGAATGTTATTTCATCCCGCATTTTCTCGTTATATTCTTTAACTTTTGGGTCTGTTGACGGTGGTAACAAAACTTGTAGGATGACAAAAAAATCGCCAGGGATTTTCCCCGGAAGTCCTTTACCTTTTAAGCGTAATTTACGTCCTTGTTGTGAATCTTGCGGTATTTTCATATCCACTTTTTTTCCATCGGGTGTGGGTACTTTAATGGTTGCACCCAAGCTTGCTTCCCAAGGTGCTACAGGTACGTTCAATGATATATTTTTGTCTTTGATGTTATAAATACGATGTGGGTTGAATGCTACTTCAATCAATAAATCCCCAGGTTCACCACCACCAAACCCCGGATTTCCTTGTTTGCTTAAACGAATAGATTGCCCTTCTTTAACTCCTTTGGGAATTTTGACATTTAAGACACGTTGTTTATTTATGACCTGACCTTGATCATTAATATCTGGAACGGCTAAGGTAATAGATCGTTCTGCGCCCGTTAGTGAATCCTCTAGATCGATCATTATTTTAGCGCGAACATTTTCGCCTTTTGCTTGAAAACCTGCACCTTGTCCCGAGTCTGAGTATCGACCTTGCTTAGCGCGACTGCCTCCAAATAAATCTTCAAAAACGCTGCTGTAGTCGTGAGTACTATTTTGAGTGTTTTTGTAGCCAGAACCACCACCAAAATCAAAATTTTGTTCCCAGTCAGGTGGGGGTTGAAAGCCTTCTTGGCCTGCTTTCCAGTTGCTACCTAATTGATTATAGGCTTCGCGTTTTTTTGGGTCTTTAAGCACATCATAAGCTTCACCAATTTCTTTAAATTGGACTTCAGCATCACTTTCTTTACTGACGTCGGGATGATATTTCCTCGCCAGTGTGCGGTAAGCACGTTTTATCTCTTGTTTTGAGGCATCTTTTTTTATACCTAAAATTTTGTAGTAATCTTTATATTCCATTTATCTCTCACTTTACTTACACGTGTAGTCGAGAAGTTAATTTTCATTTGACTTCTTTATTTCAAAGATTGCGTCCATTGAATAATTTGAGTCGCACTCATAGCACCCGTTTGTCTAGAAAATTCCTTGCCATTTTTGAACAAAATAAGGCAAGGAATACTGCGGATGCCAAATTGAGCGGCAGTTTGTTGTGCATGTTCTGTATTGAGTTTAGCAAAAATAATATTGGGTTCTAACTGGTTGCTAGCTTCAGCAAATGCTGGTGCCATCATCTTGCATGGTCCACACCATTCTGCCCAAAAGTCGACGAGTATGGGAATATCAGATTTATTAATGATTTTTATAAAGTTCTGATCATTAAGTTCGATGGGATAACCTGTAAATAATTTCTTTTTGCATTTCCCACACATAGGATTATCAGTAAGTCGCAATGTTGAAATTCTGTTGATTGCCCAACAATGAGTGCACACTATGTGTTTTTTATCCGTCATATTATTTGTCTTTTAGTTTTTCGTACTTTGTAAAATCATAAACATATATAATCCAAATATCTTTCTATGCTGCCATGTTTGCTTTTTGTTTTAAAGCGTCAAGTCTTTCAATGGTCCAATTATGTTCATTGGTTTTTAGAATTCCTTCTTGTTTTAATACTTGTAAATGCTTATTCACTACCTGTCTTGCTGAGCCTATCATTCGGGCTAAGGTTTCATGAGTAATATCATGAAAAAGAGGTATCAGATATTTGTTATGAGGAATAGTCTGGTTTGTTTCAATATATCGCAACAGTAACCTGGCTAAGCGTGTTGGTGTGTCATAAAGGGCAAGATCAGAAATCAAACTTTCTCTATCATGCATACATTGGGCAAGGTAAGGCATGAAATTACGATTAAAATCGGGATAATTTACAAGCCATGTATGCATAGCTTCTATTGGTACAGAGAGTAATTGAATGTCATCCAAAGCAACAGCAATCGGCTGGTGCTCTTGAGTATTTAGTAAGCTAATCACATCAAAAGCTTCGCCTTCCCCAAGAATAGAAAGTACAACGCTTTTACCTGATTTAGGATTCACTTTGAGTATTTCTACTCGACCATCAATGATGATATAAAAACGGTCTTTTAATTGTAGCTTTGCTGATAGGGTATTTTTCTGCCACGTCTCATAGCGAAAGCCTTCCATCATTTTATCTAGGGTTTGATTTTTTAGTCCTTTAAATAAAGGTGAGCTTGTGAGCTTATTTCGATAATGCAGATATAGTGGAATTGTCTTATTCATGATTCCAACTATAACTATTTAATATTAGTCTTCCTTAATATAGATCAAACTCGATAATGATAGCTAGATGATCACTCGCAATTTTAGATTTTCTGAATTTACAACGTTTGGCAGAAAGCATACGCATTCCACCTCGATAATAAATGCGATCTAAACCGCCACGAGGTGCAAATGAAGGAAAAGTCTTCATAGCTGTTGGTAAGCCTTTTTTATTATCTTTATCAGTAGCGCATTGAAAATCTAGTCCCTCAATAAACAAAGCGCGTAACAGAGAGCGCCAATCATTAAAATCACCTCCGATTAAACAAGCGGCATCCATATCTAAGGATTTATATTCTTTGGAATTGACTAATACTCCGGTCTGTTCTTGTCGCTCTTTGGCGGATAATCCGAGATGTAGATTAAAGACTTCCAAGGGGAAGGACTTATCTTTAGTGTTGCGTATATCAATTGTTGTGTGTTGGCAGCCTCTGCGCTTTTTCTTGCCTATGGTTAAATCGATATTACGTTCTCTAAGAATAGGGAAGCGGCTCAAAGTAGCATTGCCATACCAACCTTTACGCAAGCTGACATTATGCCCCATAACATAATGTGAGTAGCCGAGAGCTTCGGCTAGTTCTTTGGCTAGTTCTAATTCTCGCGATCGTGGAGCGCCTTCATCGACTTCTTGCAGTAACACGATATCCGCATCGTGACCTTTTAGTATCTCGACAATGCGTTCAGGTGCAAAACGTCGATCTATTCCTATCGCTCGGTGGATATTGTAACTAAGAACTCGAATTTTCAAGTCTGACCCTTTTGTAAACCAAATGATTAATTAAACCTTGTTCATTCCCCTTTTTATATGAGGCGGTTAAAGTATTGCTAATTAGGAGAAACCTTAAGTACTTTAAAAGACACCCCCCACCTTTTCACATGTTTTTCTTCTAAAGCAGCTCATTTAGCTATTATTTATTGTTTACGATAGTTCTTAAACCTAGATTTGTTATTTTTGCGTTCCATTATGTCACGCTTCTTATTCACTCTGTAAGATGGTCGAGGTGTATATCTAGTTCTATGCTCGTTATGTGCAATGTACGGCCTATCTGATTTAACCAGGATTCTTACACGATCACTGGTATCTAAAATATAACGTGACGGGAGTGTCCTTACTTTTATCCAACTTCCTCCATCATAGTAATGATAGTAGCCAGTCGAAATATGAAAATAGACGCTAGAATAGGGGTAGTAGTAATAGTCATAAGGATAATATCTAGCGTTACTCTGGATGACAGTCGCGCCACTATAGTTATTGGAACATGCACTAAGGCCTATTGACATTACTCCAGTCAATAGAGCAACCCCCGACAATGTGATTATGTTTTTTTTTATTTTTAAATTGTTCATTAATAGTCTCCTAAATAATTGCTGACAGTATCTTCCTGAATAGGTTAATTACATTAAGACAAGACGAGTGTCATTCAGATGACAGTGCATAGAATTTACTTCATGAGATAGTCTAGATTAATACTTTCATCAACTATGAGTAAAGGATCCCTATGAATGATTATGTAGAAGCAGACAAAACGTCATTGAAATTGCTATTGCAAATAAAGAAAGGCTTATCAACTCGTCTCGAAAATCTCACTCTAGATTTATCAAAAAGTCACAGCAGAGATTCAACAGAACAAGCGGTTGAACGTGAAAATGACGAAGTAATTGATTCCTTGGAAAGTGAAACACAAGAGGAATTGCTGCAGGTGAAAAATGCTATAGAACGAATTGAAAAAGGGAAATATCGAATCTGTTCAGGGTGTGGAAATGAAATTCCAGCTGAACGTTTAACGGCCATTCCTTATACCGCTTTCTGCCTAAAATGTGCGGCTAGTCAGCAATAACTATTAGTGTTTAGGAATAATCATGACTAAAAGAAGCTTAAAACCAAGCGAGTTATATACAAAAACTAATCCTAAGAGTATTGACTACAAAACGACTGCTGATGTTGATAACTCAGTATATGACGTGATTGGTCAAGATAGAGCCTTAAGCGCTATTGATTTTGCTGTAGGTATTAATAGAGATAACTACAATCTATATCTGGCTGGCTCTAAAGGCTTGGGGAAATACGAAGTTATACAGCGGGTTTTAGAGCAACACATACCTGATAAGAATCCATCACCAGATTGGTGTTATGTCGATAATTTTGAAGAATTCTATAAACCTATTGCGATAGAAATACCTGCAGGCAAGGGTATCGAATTACGTGATGATATGGCCCAATTGGTCGATGATTTGATCATAGCTGTGCCCGCAGTTTATGAAAATGATGATTATCGTAATAGCGCAATGGAGGTTGAAAGTGCTGCAGAAGATCGCAAAGCTCAAGCGTTCGCAAAACTAGCTGAACGCGCTGATGCTGAAGGCATAACCATGATTAATACACCAACAGGTTATACCATCGTACCAATAGATGATGGAAAACCAATGCCTGAAGAGAAATTTTTAAAGCTCTCAGAAAAAAAACAGAAAGAAACACAAGCAAAGATAGATGAGCTAAAAGAAGATCTCAAAAAACTCATTATCCAGATACCTACATGGGAAAAAGAGACCAGAGAGAAATATAAATTAGTTAATACTGCCTTTGCAGCATCTGCAGTTCAACCATTCCTGCAAGCACTTAAAGATAAATACGCGGATATCCCAAAGATTAAAAAATATTTAGATAAGGTGAGTAGCGATATTGTATTGAATATGCAGTTTTTTATTCCTGATAATTCTCAATTGAATATGTTGGGCGGTCAGGCAGCTCCTCGTTCTGTTGAGTTAAGACGATATGAAGTTAATGTGCTGGTTAATAATAGCAAACTGGAAAGTGTTCCTATTGTTTATGAAAATAATCCAACCTATAACAATCTAATCGGAAGAATCGAACACGTTGCCCAAGATGGCGCTTTAATAACTGACTTCACTTTAATTAAACCAGGCTCATTGCATAAAGCGAATGGTGGATATTTGATCATTGATATGCACAATTTATTGATGAACCAGTTTGCCTGGGAAGGTCTAAAACGCACTTTATACGCTAAAGAAATCCGTTTGGAAACTCTAGAACGAATGCTTAGTCTCGTAAGTACAGTAAGCCTTGAGCCTGAAGCGATTCCATTAGATGTTAAAGTCGTTCTGGTAGGGGATCGTCATCTCTATCATTTGTTGAAAACCTACGATCCTGAGTTTAATGAGTTGTTTAAAGCTACTGCAGATTTTTCTGAATCTTTCGATCGCTCTGAAGAGTCTATTGATCAGCTAGCACAATTGATATCCGCTCTAGCAAGCAAAGAAAAAGTTCGTCCTATTAATCGTCAAGGTGTGGCACGTATTATAGAGCAATGCTCGAGAGAGACAGGTGATGCTGAGAAACTGTCATTACATATGGGACAACTTAAAGACTTAATTCTTGAGTCAGATTACTGGGCAAATAAACAGAGTAAAAGTAGAGTTGGTAAAGAGCAGGTTCAGCAAGCCATAGATGCCCGAATTAATCGTGCAGATCAAATGCAACATCAAATACGAGAGCAAATTTTGCGGGGTGTAGTGCTCATCGATACTGATGGTGTTTGCGTAGGTCAGATTAACGGTCTTGCGGTTTATCAGTTGGGTGATTATAGCTTTGGTCAGCCTTCGAGGATTACAGCAACCGCTCGACTGGGGCAAGGTAGTGTTCTTGATATCGAGCGTGAAATTAAAATGGGTGGTCCGATACATTCCAAAGGGGTGATGATTTTATCCTCATGTCTTGCGAATCGTTATGCGCGTAACAGTCCATTACCAGTTTCTGCTACTTTGGTGTTTGAACAAAACTATGGGGGTGTAGATGGTGACAGCGCATCAATTGCTGAGTTCTGTGCCTTGATATCGGCGTTAACAGATATTCCAATCAAGCAATTTTTTGCAGTTACGGGGTCGATAAATCAACACGGTGAAACGCAAGCTATTGGCGGCGTAAATCAGAAAATTGAAGGCTTCTTTGATGTTTGTAAGGCTCGTGGCTTTAGCAAAGAACAAGGTGTGATTATCCCGCACTCTAATCTTAAACATTTGATGTTGCGTGCTGACGTAGTTAAAGCAGTAAAAGATAAGCAGTTTAGTATTCATACTGTTGAACATGTAGATGATGCACTCGAACTACTTTTGAATATGGATATTGGAAAGTTAGATAAGAACAACAACTACCCTGAAGGCACAATAAATTATCGGGTAATAGAACGTTTACAAGAATTGCATGAGTTACGTAAACAATATGCAATGTCTGATGAAAAATCAAAAAAAGCTGAAGATGAGTAATCAGCCAACAGTAGTTAGGATTTTGCTGGGTAATCGTCTAAATCAATTCGACGACTTGTCATCAGCCGCTAGATTAGCCAAAACCCTGAAAGTCTCTCTACAGGCTACATATCTCGAAGAAGAGGATTTAATTTGTGCCGCAGAACTTTCTATTTCGAGTGATATTTCGCGATGGTCGGCAAAAGAAAAAGCAATAAGTAGTGATTCTGTGCAACAAGCATTCCATTCTTATGCAATGCATCAAAAACGAGATTTAAAAAGAGCTGCTGAACAAGAAAAAATTGAATTCGGATTTGATGTAGTTCGTGGAGAACGCGACTCATGGATTATTGATGAGATTAAAAGAAACAGCTTATTGTTTGTCGCACATCAAAACGTAAACAGAAATATCTGTAACAATTTCAATTACAGCTTCTTGAATAAAAGTGTTACAACTTTCACAACTAAAGATCCTGTAAAAGTAATTTTCAATGGCTCTAATGCCTCTATCAGGGCTTTGAAAATAGCCATTCAAGTAACAGGATTGAGTCATAGGTCTCTCACAGTATTGTTGGACACTGATACATTTGAAAATGAAATAAATTTAAGAGAGCAGCTAAATAAGAATTTAGATAAATACTCAGATAAACATAAGAAAATTAATGTTAATGCTGAACTAATGAATACTCAAGAACAAGCAATGTGTCTAGCAAAACATCTATATATGTTGGTTTATCCAGTAGAAATAAATGAGGAAAATGAGATTCAACAATTGAATAAATTATTACAAAATCTACATAGTCCGTTAATTTTAGTGGGATAGAAATAAGTAGAACTTCAAATAAAGTTTTATAATTAAATTGGAATCATAAGGTCAAGCAAATGAAAATTAGTTTCCATGGAGCAACACAGGGCGTGACCGGTTCATGTCACCTCATTCAAGTTGCAGGTAAGAATATTCTAATAGATTGTGGATTATTCCAAGGGTCTAAGGAAGTAGAAGAATCAAATGCAAACCCTTTTGGTTTTGACCCCACAACCATTGACTATCTATTGTTAACTCACGCACATCTCGATCACTGTGGACGAATTCCCTTACTTGTAAAACAAGGATTCGAAGGAGAAATCATAACGACAGGGGCAACTCAAGAATTAGCACGAATTATTATGTTAGATTCCGCATTTTTGAATGAGCAAGATGTAAAACGCCAAAACCGAAGAAAAAAACGAAAATCAAAAGCACTGATCGAACCGTTGTATTCGACTGAAGATGCACTACATGCTTTGGACTTTATTGGTCGCGAGGCAAAATACAACAAGCCTATGGATGTGGCAGGGGGCATACGCGCTAATTTTATAGATGCGGGACATATTTTGGGTTCAGCGTGTATCTTTTTAGAACTAGAAGAAAACGGTAAAAAACGTACTGTACTATTTTCTGGTGATTTGGGGAGTGATGGCAGTGCCATAATACGTGACCCTGATAAGCCACCTCATGTAGATGTGGTCGTTATGGAAACAACCTATGGAGATCGCTCTCACAAAGAGTTAGGGCCTTCCATAGAAGAGTTGTTTGAAGCAATCAATGAAACAGTTGCTCGGGGTGGGAATGTTATTATTCCAACGTTTGCACTTGAACGGGCGCAAGAACTTCTATATTACCTTCACGAAGGTTGGAAAGACAAACGATTACCTAGAGGTCTTCAAACTTTTCTTGATTCTCCCATGGCAATTTCAGCCACCAATGTTTTCGCTCGTCATCCTGAATGTTATGACGAAGAAACCAAAAAGTTATTTGCTGACGGTCATGACCCATTTGATTTTCCTTCACTGCATTTTACTAGAGAGTCTATAGAATCAATTGCCTTGAATAATATTCATAGCGGTGCATTGATCCTCTCTGCGTCGGGCATGTGTACTGGTGGACGTATTCGTCACCATTTAAAAAACAATATTTGGCGAAAAGAATGCAGTGTCATCTTTGTCGGTTATGCCGCGAGGGGAACATTAGCAAGACGTATCGTTGATGGAGCTAAAACAGTTTCAATCTTTGGAGAAGAATTTGCAGTAAATGCCAAAATTTATACCATCGGTGGATTCTCAGCACATGCTGGTCAGAATGAGTTATTGGCATGGCATCGAGCCATTGGCAAACCTCAAACGACCTACTTAGTACATGGAGAAATTGAATCTATGCAAGTTTTTGCTCCGTTACTTCATGATACAGAAGTGAAAATTGCTAAGCGTGGTGAGGTTTATGAATTGTAATAGACACGAACTAAATCAAAACCTCATAAAAGGAGGGGGGTGTCTTTTTTACCTTCTTAGATACGATTTAAAGCACGTTTATTAATAAATATTCAGATGATTGATTAAAGGTAATTAGAATGGCAACACAACTAAAACGCTGTTTGAGTTTAACCGAACTGGTAGTTTACGGCGTCGGCCTTATTTTGGGTGCGGGTATTTATGTATTGATTGGCTCCGCAGCGGGTATTGCAGGAAATATGTTGTGGCTTTCGTTTGTATTAGCGGCGATTGTAGCTAGCTTTACAGCAATGAGTTACGCTGAACTTTCGGCATTGTTTCCCGAAGCGGGTGCTGAATACGTCTACGTTAAGAAGGCCTTTGGCTGGGAGAAAGCAGCGTGGTTTATTGGCTTTATTGCCATCGTTATTGGTTTTTCAACAGCCAGCGCAGTAGCGTTGGGGTTTGCCCGTTATTTGTCCTATTTTGTTCCCATGAATCAAGTCCTGCTGGCGATTGGCCTGCTGATTGTCATGACCACGATTAACTTATGGGGGATAAAAGAGTCCGCACGTTTTAACGCGCTTGCCACTTCGATTGAAGTGGGTGGTTTACTGTTGATTATCGTCGTTGGTGTTTACTTTATTTTTAAAGGTGATTTCCCTTTGGCTAATTTAACGGAATTCCCGCCTTTAACCAAAGGTAGTAGCTCATCGTGGTTGCCTGTAGTCTCGGCTAGTGCACTAATTTTCTTCGCTTATATGGGGTTTGAAGATATTGCCAATATCGCCGAAGAAGCGGAAAATCCGGCGCAAATACTCCCCAAAGCTTTTATTTATACGTTACTTATTTCCACTGTTATATACATACTGGTTGCAGTCGTAGCGGTTAGTATTGTGCCGTTCAAAGAACTGGCTGCTGCTGAACAACCATTATCGCTGATTATGTCTAAATTGATAGGTGGCAAAAGTTCACAATTAATCGCCGTTATTGCTTTGTTTGCGACCGCGAATACGGTGCTGATTACGCTCATAGTTTGTGCAAGAATGATGTACGGAATGGCTAAGTCAAATACGCTCCCAAGTGCTTTGGCAAAAGTACATCCAAAACGTCAGACGCCTTATGTAGCAATCATCGTAGTCGCTTTGATTACTGCTGTATTTTTATTTTTTAAAGAAGTAGAGGTATTAGCCGCAATTTCTGATGTGGGAATTTTTATGCTATTTTTTATGGTTAATCTCAGCAATATCGTTTTGCGCTATCGCCGTCCAGATTTACAACGAAGCTGGCGTACTCCACTCAATATTGGTCGTCTACCTGTCCTATCCGTATTGGGTGTGATTAGTTGTGGTTTAATGTTGGTGACCATAAACCATCCTGTGCATTTGGGCGAATATGTATTTTCTGCTCAAGTGGTCGGTTTATCGATATTTGCACTGGCGATACCTATGTACTTCATTTTTAATCGTAAGTAGTTTGTAGTAGCTAAAGATAAATACAAAATGACAGCCCTTTTTTGCCTGTTTTGATCTAGTGTTACATCCTTATTCCAACGTATTTATCTAGTCACAGCCTGATCCTCAATATTTTGATGCCTATCTCAATAAAATATCTTCTCAATACTTGATGTGAATCAAAACCTCAATCATCCATTAAGAATAAAGTGTTAACTACTGAGGGAAGATCCTAAAAAGATTAACTCAACGTCTAACAATTAATTATTGAATGGAGTAGCAAATGTATAAGACCATTATTGTCCCCACTGATTTTTCAGATGAAGAGTCAACCATCCAATCCCTTAAGAAGGCAGATAAGCTTTCTGATAACGGTAATATTTTATTGCTACATGCAGTCGAAGAACCTGCTGGTTATGATATTTCTCAGACTCGTGAAACCTTGGGTAATTGGCTAACAAAATCTGGAGTAGAAGCTGAAATAGAGATTCGAAGTGACGGCTCTTCTTATCATAATATTATTCAATCAGCAAAAGAGAACAAAGCTGACTTAATTTTAATTAATTCACATAAACCCGAGCTTAAAGATTATTTACTAGGCTCTACAGCCGGCAAAGTAGTTCGTCATGCACCCTGTTCTGTTTTGGTAGAGAGATAGTCTCTTAAGAAGGTTAAAAGTGTGACGTAGTTAGCCCTTTTGCCTCCTCAAATTGCATAAGTAATTATTCTTATTTTATTAAGTATCGATAGTTATGCTATATAGCTGAACCTTGATTTGAAACAAATCACCTGTTCAATATTAATATTATAGTAATAATTATCGAGGGAAGGGCGTAAAGCGATTAACTCTAAATCTATTGATTTATTCATTATGGAGTATCAAATGTATAACACGATTATCGTAGCCACTGATTTTTCTAATGAAGAGTCCACCATCTTAGCGCTTCAAAAAGCGGCAAAGCTATCGGTTAACGACCGTATTATTTTGTTGCATGTATTGGAAGATATTCCGACTTTTGCATTAGCCGATATATCTGGTGATTGGAAGTTCGATCATGCTCCACGATCACAAGAAATACTAAATAAATTAGTTGATCAGTCAGGGATAAAGGCTGAGATTGATGTCCGCAAAGGTGGGACGTATCGACAAATTATTGAAGCGACTAAAGAGCATAACGCAGACTTAGTTATCATCAATTCGCATCGACCTGGTCTACAAGATTATTTATTAGGTTCCACAGCCGCTAAAGTCGTTCGTCATTCTCCAAGTGCCGTATTAGTAGTACGTTAATTAATTTAAAAGGAGATCTATCATGTACAACACTATTATTGTACCCACTGATTTTTCAGACGAAGAATCAACTATCCAATCACTTCAAAAAGCAGAAAAACTATCTGATAACGGTCGTATTATATTGCTGCATGTTCTCGAGAATATTCCTGCACATGCTCTAGCTTTGGCCGACATACCAACAGAAGTAATGCAAGAACTTGTTCCGAAGACACGTGATGCACTAAAAGAATTGGTCTCTATGTCTAAAGTTAAAGCTGTAATAGAAGTCCGAAATGGGAATTCTTATCGTCAAATTATCAATTCAGTAGAAGAGCACGAAGCAGACTTGATAATAATTAACTCACACCGACCTGGCCTTAAAGATTATTTACTTGGATCAACAGCCGCCAAAGTCGTTCGTCACTCGCCTAGCAATGTTTTGGTAGTACGCTAATAATTTTTTAAAAGGAGATTTACATGTACAACACTATTATTGTTCCTACTGATTTTTCAGATGAAGAATCAACCATTAAATCACTTAAAAAAGCTGAAATGCTTTCAGACAACGGTCGGATTGTGTTATTACACGTGCTTTATGACATTCCTGCTTATGTTTTAGTCGAATTACCCGCTGATGTAATACAACAGCAGGGTCCAGAAATAAAAAATTCGCTGACAGAAATTCTACAAAAGTCAGGAGTGAAGGCAGATATCAAGATTCGAAAAGGACAGTCTTATACCAATATTATTGATGAAGCTAAAGAGATTAGCGCAGACTTAATTATGATTGATTCACATAGGCCAGGACTTCAAGATTATTTATTAGGTTCAACAGCCGCTAAAGTTGTTCGACATGCACCTTGCTCAGTATTAGTAGATCGTTAGACTTTATAGATATTAGTAGTGGTATGTGTTTTGCTAACTAATCGAGATAATGGATTAGTTAGCAAGTAACTATTCTTATTTAAAATCATACTTTTTCCTTCTAAATCCAATCCATCTGATTTTGGTAAATTTAATTATAAATATCCCCATATGAATAAAACGTCTCATAGGCCTCAAAGACAATTACTGATGAAGTTTCTATTTCTTTGTCTATTTCTGTTTGGTTATTTTGCTTATCTTAGTTATGAATATGATTTACTCACAGGAGGTATTGCAGCAATACTTACGTGGAGTTTTTTTGTGTTATGTACACCAATTGCCGATGCGGGGTTCTTGCTGGATTTTCCTCTAAGACTTTTGTTTGGTATTCGAATGATATGGTCTGAGGCTGTTGTTTGGATAATAGCCATGTTAATCAATATTATATCTCTAAATTTGGCTTCAGATTACTATCAAACAACTATAGTGACTAAACTACTACATCAAATTATAGTTACACCTTATCCATTTTGGGGAGTTATTATTTTATCTGGAGTTGGTACTTTTTTATCAATCCGTTTTGGTGATGAATTAATGGATGTTATTCATCATCGAGATCGTGATTTTTTTCATTCCCATCATTTAAAACATGAGCTGATTTTAATCATATTCTTCCTTACGGTGTTGTTTGGCTACTATGAATTAATGTCATCATTAGGGATTTCCTTATCCTAGAATATCTTTGTAAGGACAATAATAGTTAAAAGTTCTTCGTCATCTTTAATTACCAAAACACTCTCTTTACTAAAGGCTATCAAGATTAAAAAATACTTTACGATTGTCATTTAAGTGACACTCATGACAACCTCCGATTTATATACTGATATCAAGAAATCATTCTATTGGAGAAAAATTATGTTTCAGTTTATACCTGTCCATGAAGACAATACTTACGCAGTAAGAGTATCTGGTAAATTAGGTCATGAGGATTATCAAAAATTCCTTCCTGAGTTAGAAGAGTTATTAGCAGAAAACGATGAAATATCATTGTTAATTGAACTTGATGATTTCCATGGGGCAGATTTAACGGCAATCAAAGATGATTTTAATTTCAGCCGAGAACATAAAGATAACTTTGAAAAACTAGCAGTTGTGGGTGATAGGAAGTGGCAAAAATGGATGACTTCATTATCAAGTCCATTTGTAAAAGCTGAAATTAAATATTTTGAACGACCTGACCTACAAAATGCATGGGATTGGTTACGCGAAAAGGAACTAACTAAAGATGAATTGGCTGATGCGCCTATCAATCCTTACAAAAAAATAATGGTTGGAGTTGATTATTCCCCATACTCAAAACATGCTGCCAAAAGAGCCATTGAATTATCAAAGCAACCTAAAGCTGACTTGGTTTTAGTGAATGTCGTTGATGAAAACTTACTTTATGATCTTTACTATGGCCCAATAGGTATGGGGCTGAGTCTAACTACATTGTCCGAAGAAATGCTAGATGACGTAGACACTTCGATTGATTCAATGATCAATAATTCAAAAGACAGAATGAAGACATTAATAACTGAATTAGGATTGAATCAAAGCCAAGGAGTTGTTGTCACTGGTAGACCTAGCACGACTCTAAATTCTTATGCAGAAGCGCAAAATATAGATTTAATAGTGATGGGTACACAGACTAAACGTGGTATGGAGGCTATAATGGATTCTTCAACGCGTTATCTTCTAGGTCATTCTCGATGTGAGGTTCTTTCAGTTCCATTGGTTGGATAATTATGAATTACCAAGGAAGTTGTGTAGCAATTTATTCTACCCACGCTTATCTAAATATTCTTAAGGTAGTCAAATATTTACGATCAGTAGATTATTCAGATAGCCAATTGAGTGTTATTGGTAGGAGAGCTAATGGCACAAGAGTGAAATATAGATTCTTGGGTCTTTTTAAATCATTTAAATATAAAAAAGCAGAAAAATATTTCTGGGATAATCTTAAAGATTTATTAAGAGGAGGTGCTAATTTTAAAACATCCGAAGATTATTATATCGATGTTATGGGTGAGTTATCTCAACCTAATTTAAAGACAAATATGACAGAGTACTTGACTGAAAATATTCACGATTCCTATGCTGATATAACTAACTTACTTCATTTTGTAGGTATTCCTAAGGTGAGTTTTGAACACTATAAAACTCTATTAAAAAATGATCAGTTATTGTTAATCATTCACGGTAATTATCAAGAACTAAAGCGGGCTGCGAATTTACTGGATTTATCAGGTAATATAAATGTGTCATTGCATCTAGAAAATACCAGCTAAAATATAAATAAGTGTAATGAAAGGTATTGTATTATGGCTGAATCCAGACTCGATGAAATACTAGGACGCTTACATTCGCTACAAGATGAACTCGAAGGTGAACTTGAGCGCATCTATGAGGAAAAGCGAGATAGCTTTCAATACACTTTAGAAAAACGCAAAGTACGGTTCAAAACAAAAATTCGTGCCTTCCAACGACAGCACAAAAAGGGACTTATCAAGTTCTTTGTTGATGCAGAAATCAAGCATATTATTTCTGCTCCAATTGTTTATAGCATTATCTTCCCTTTGATTTTTCTAGATATTTTTATCACTATTTATCAACATATTTGTTTTCGGGTTTATGGCATTCCTTTGGTTAAGCGAAATCGATATATTATTATCGATCGTCAACACCTAGGTTACCTAAATATAATAGAAAAACTGAACTGCATGTATTGTGGTTACGGTAATGGTCTAATGTCTTATGGAACCGAAATTATTGCCCGCACAGAACAATATTGGTGTCCAATTAAACATGCCAATAAAGTTTTGGGTGCGCACAGGCTTAGTGAAAACTTTGTCGATTATGGAGATGTAGAAGCTTATCGAGAAAACTTAGTTTCTATGCGTGATATGATAGCTACTGCTAATAATAAAACTAACAATACCCCGAAAGATGTCTGAAGTTCTGTTTCCTCGAACTTTTCCATGGAGAGAAGGAAATTCTATAGATTTTCTTATTGATGGTGAGCAGTTTTTCCCTTCTATGTTAAAAGCTATCTCAGAAGCTCAACAATTTGTTTTAATGGAAATGTATCTGTTTGAATCAGGCAAAGTGGCGGATAAGTTTATTACTGCATTTGTTAATGCAGTTCAACGTGGCTTAGTTGTTCAACTGCTAATAGATGGCTTTGGTGGCAAAGGTCTGTCTCAATTAAATCGTGATGAGATGATAAACGCCGGAGTTCAGTTAGTTTTTTTTAATCCACTGATGTTTGAAAAACTCAAAAATAATTTGCACCGAACTCATCGTAAGTATTTGATTGTCGATGATGCAGTGGTTTTTGTCGGTGGAGCAGGGATTACAGATAACTTCGAAGGCTCTAATGCTTGGCGAGAAACCGTTGTCAAAGCGCAAGGCCGTGTAGCAGTGGACTGGCATGAATTATTTATAGATAACTTTCAACGTTGGTCAAAAAATACGGTTCCAGAAATTGTTAATTCGCCGCCAATTAATAATACGATTCAGGCCAGACTAACTTACACGAGTGGTGGTAAGACTTTAGAAATTAAAAGAAACATACTTAATAGAATAAATAATAGTCGGAAATCCATTTGGTTTGCATCTGCTTATTTCATACCTTCTAGAAAAATTCGTAAAGCATTACGACGTGCTGCGTTAAAAGGTAAAGATGTGAGACTTTTGTTACCGGGTCCAGTAATAGATCATCCATCAATAAGGTACGCCAGCAGAAGATACTATGCCCGACTGTTGAGATATGGAGTGCGTATTTTTGAATATCAAGGACGATTCACACATACCAAAATGGTATTGATAGATGATTGGTTTACCATCGGTTCAGCAAACGTTGATCGTTGGAATTTTCGCTGGAATCTTGAGGCTAACTTAGAAGTTATGGATGTTAAAAGTGCTAAACAGTCACGACAAATTATGTTGGATGATTTTTCAGATTGTAAGGAAATACACTATAAAATATGGGTTAATCGTTCTAAATTGCAACGTGCTAAAGAATGGCTATGGGGGAAAGTTGATATATGGTTAACAAAGTATATGTAGTCATCATTAATTATTCCCATTGAAGAAAATTAGGAAGCTTATGTAAAGTTGTATGTAATTTACAATATTATAAATATGAGTTTTTTTACTTTAAAGATGTTATTTGGAACGTTTATTGGCCAAGATAAAACTAAACCAAAGAATTTATTAAGGGCTTATAGAATAGAAATAATAATTTATTTATAGGATAAACACCCTAAAAATTAAGCAGCCAAAGTAGAATAATATTTTATGGTTTTATAAGATGATGTGTTTCGATAGTGTATGTAAAAATCACCAGCTTCGAGATTACATACTTGCCAATCATCATGGTTAATAGAGCGTAGGATGGGATATTAAACGGTACGTCTAGGAATATGTCGGCAATTACCTGATAGAGTTGACCGCCAGCGATGTGAATCTAGTAGAAGGTATGCCAGGGTGGTAACTAGCGGAAATTCATCTATTAGATTGTAACGTGAATGTTAGCCTAAAACGGATTTGGTATCTGTGCGATCACCTTTGCCTCTCTCATACACATGACGTTTTAAGTCGAGCTATTGTTTCATGCTTTTGCCCCATTCTTTTTTGCTTTGTTAGTCATAGTAGAACCATTGTTAGATCCTTTGCCGCGATAGGCCCAAACTAATAGTCCGATGCCTGCGATAATCATCGGTAATGAAAGGAGTTGTCCTTGCGTTAGCCATTCGATGCCAAGGAAGTCACTGTTATCAGGGACTCTAAAGAATTCTACAGTTGATCTGGCGATGCCATAACCGAGTAGGAATAGCCCAGATACGGCTCCTAAAGGGCGTACCTTTTTAGAGAATATCCATAATATCAAAAACAGTAAAATACCTTCACCAACAACCTCGTAAAGTTGAGACGCATGACGTGCTTGATTGTCTACGTGGGGGAAAACCATTCCCCAAGCGACGTCAGTCGGTCTGCCCCAAAGCTCACCATTAATGAAATTACCCATCCGTCCAGCACCTAGACCAATCGGAATCATGGGTGCTATGAAATCACCTAATTGTAAAGAACGTAGTTTCCATTTTCTGGCAAGTAACATCATAGCCACTATTACGCCAATTAAGCCACCGTGAAAACTCATGCCTGGTTCCCATAGTTTGAACAGTAGTAAGGGATCAGAGAGTAATTTATCGAACTGATAAAAGATCATTTCACCAATACGTCCACCAGCAATTACGCCGATTGCACCGTAAAACATAATGTCATCGACTTGATCTGGTTTAACAGGACTGTGTGGGCGTCGCGCTCGCATTTTCCCTAAAAATAAAAACGACAGAAATCCAACCACATACATTAAACCGTACCAACGAACGCCAGTAGTTTCAGTGAAGTGAATCAAAATAGGATCTATTTCTGGGTAGGTAAACATAGGGTGTTTATGGCCTGTTTTAAATGGATTTGAATGTTAATGGCTATGGTAAGTTTTCAGCAGTTACATGTGATGTTAAGCATCGTTTATGAAAAGAGTTTTTTCAGTTCTGCACCGGGCTCATCTGCTCGCATAAAGGCTTCACCAACCAAGAATGCATTGACATTATGATCACGCATGAATTTCACATCTGCGGCAGAATGAATACCACTTTCTGTTACTACAATACGATCTTCAGGAATCTGTTCTAACAAGTCGGTGGTGGTATTTAACGAGGTTTCAAAGTTACGTAAATTACGATTATTAATGCCGACTAAGGTAGCACCAAAAGGCAAGGCACGATGTAATTCAGCTTCGTCATGCACTTCTATTAACACATCCATTTTAAGATCTAAAGCGAGGTGATATAGGGTTGTCATTTGTTCGTCATTTAACACTGATACTATTAATAAAATACAGTCAGCCCCCATCGCACGTGCTTCGTAAACTTGATAAGTATCGATGATAAAATCTTTACGAATCACAGGTAAGTTACAAGCTGCTCTCGCTTGTATTAAATATTCATCAGCACCTTGAAAGAAGTCAATATCAGTCAGTACGGATAAACAACTCGCGCCACCTTCTTCATAACTCTTTGCTATTTCAGCAGGATTAAAATTTTCACGAATGACTCCTTTACTCGGCGATGCTTTTTTTACTTCGGCAATAACTGCAGCTTGATTATTATCAAGTCGTTGTTGCATTGAGTTTACAAAGCCACGCGTAGGAGAGGTCATTAACGCCTCTAACGCTTGTTCCATTAACCTGCCTTTAGACGCCTTTTGCTTACGCTCTACAATTTCTTGTTGTTTGCGAAGAATAATTTTTTTCAGGATGTCTGGAGTGTTTTGTAACGTGTCTTGTAAAGAATCTTGAGGCATAGGTCTATCGCTTTGTAATTTTGTTTATGATTGTCTAGTTTAAACGTGAAAAATAGTAAATCAGATGTTTAAAAAGAGTTAGTTATATTGATCAATTCAAGCATTTTTTCTTTAGCGGCACCTGAAGCAAGAATTTCTTTAGCGCGTTCAACTCCTGCCTGATGGGATGCAGTTAAGCCGGCAACATAAATCGCAGCTCCAGCATTTAACATAACGATGTCACGCGCAGGGCTGTCATCATTATTTAATACTGATGTCACCATATCTAAAGATTCAGTTGCATCGTTGACCCGAATTGTAGCGATAGAATATTGTTGCATTCCAAAGTCTTCGGGTTGAATAGTGTATTCAGTGATTTCGCCATTTCTTAATTCGGCGACGCTGGTAGATGCTGAAATACTAATTTCATCCATGCCGTCATTACCATGTACTACCATAACGTGATTAGCGCCGAGTTTATTTAACACTTCGGCTAAAGGTCTGACTAATTCTTTGCTGTAAACCCCCAACACTTGATTGGGAGTTCCTGCAGGGTTGGTCAATGGACCAAGTACATTAAAAATAGTTCGAACTCCCATTTCTTTACGTGGGCCAATCGCGTGTTTCATTGCGCTGTGATGTTTTGGTGCGAACATAAAACCGACACCAATATCTTCAACACAGGTTTTTACTTGATCAGCTGTAATGTCTAAATTAACGCCAGCTGTTTCTAATAAATCTGCTGCACCTGACTTACTGGACACTGATCGATTGCCGTGTTTCGCAACTCTGCCACCTGCCGCTGCAACCACAAAGCAACTTGCTGTTGATATGTTGAACGTACTACTGCCATCACCCCCTGTGCCAACTATTTCGACTAAGTTAGCTTTATCTAATTCAACGGGTGTAGCGAGTGAGCGCATAACAGTTGCGGCAGCAGTAATTTCATCAACTGTTTCTCCTTTCATGCGCATTCCAATTAGGAAACCCCCAATCTGTGAATCCGTTGCTTGGCCAGTCATTATTTGATGCATGACGTCAGTCATTTCGGCGTTGCTAAGATTCTCGTTTTCGCTAACTTTTTGGATTGCAGATTGAATATTCATAGTAATTTATATTGGGATTGCTGAGGGGAAAGACAAGGAAGATATTACCATGCTGGATTTAGATTTTCTTTACCTTTGTGTTGATTTTGAATCTTGAAATTTGGTCGTATTTGAATTGATTGATATCAGTATTTTGGAAATAGGTAAAAAGGTGTGGAGGTATTTTTTATTAATTAGTACCAAGTTTAATTATGAAGGTCTTTTGAAAATGAGTATTTTAGTCCCTTTACCTTGCATATCTTTGTAAACACTCGGTGGCTTAACTTCTTCTATTAAACTAAAGTCTGACGCATTATCCTGCATCGTATTAAGTAGAAACTCTTTCCCGGTCAACGATCCGATATGCGGCGTATTGATGCATAAAAATAAGATGCCATCATTACTAATGAATTCTAAAAAACGCCTAATGAGCTTGGGATAATCGCGAACGATATCGATACTGCCTTTTTGAAAGGTAGGTGGATCACAAATGATAAGATCGTATGGGCCGTGTTTTTTGATACGACCAAATGACTTAAGAATATTTAATTTGTCGAAACGAATCGCTTTTAACGATTGATTATTGAGTCGATGGTTTTCCCGTCCCGTACTTAAAAAAGGGCTACTCATATCAATATTAAAAACTGATTTCGCATCCCCTGCAGCAGCGGCAATTGAAAACCCACAGGTATAAGAAAACAGATTCAATACACGTTTATTTTTACTGTGTGCATTTATCCAATCTCGGCCGTTCTTCATATCTAAAAATAAACCAGTATTTACTCCTGATTTAATATTTAATTTATAACGTAGATTGCTCTCAATGATATTTAGCTGATGAATAGGTTCGCCAAAAATACATTCGACCAACCAGCTAGTTTCGTATCTATGTTGTACTTGAATAGATTCGCATTGCTCATAGCGTAGTGTTAATTGTTTGGCTAAAAGTGCGAGATCATCTTTGCTAACAGGTGCAAACAATGTAATTAATAATAACGGTTTTAACCAATCAATCGTGATGTGATTTAGATCTTTATAAGCGTGGCCACGTCCATGGAATATGCGCTGTGCTTGCTCAGGTTCACTGTAAGTCGGGAGTGTTATATTATCTAGTAACTCAGAAAAATTTAAGGGCTGTGGAATACTCATAATGGGTAGTTAACGATACGTTTTACCGTTGACTTTAATCCATCCACCTTTCTTTTTACCTTTAGGGTCGTGGTGTGTCCAATGCATAACACCGCCGCGATTATTCCATTCGTAACGGCCGTATAAGCTGATCGAGTCTCCTTTGTTTACAGGTACTCTCGAAGCTAAGTCAATATTGTGCGCAACTAATAAAGTAATGTCTGAGGTAGGGCTAACCAGAAATTTTTGATGGCGACTACCAATTAAATCATCCTTAAGAATTTTTACTACTTTGCCATTAAAACCTACCCAGAACTGAGCGCCTGTATTATCTTTTGCTACCTGTATTTTTTGGATCGCTTGCTGCTGTTCACTTTCAGTAAACTCAGCTGAGCTGAATGTTGAAGGGAGTTTTGATGAAGATGTCTGAGCGGACGAATTTTTATCTGAATTGTAGTTTTTATTATAGTAATTAACACCCGTTGCAATACCAGCTGCAACTAGCATAAAGACTATTCTTCGCATCTTACGTTTAAGGTTTCTTTTAAAAGGGTAACGGCGTTTTTTTTGAGGGTTTGGTGGCATATTAAAGAATGTGTTTGTTGGTTTGCCTGTTGGCAATATGTGCAGATAAATTACTTAGATTGTTATAACCTACAAACTAAGCTTAAATAATAATGAGACTATCTAGAACAGAGGAGTATAACAATGATTACAGAATCAATACTAACTTGTCCTCACTGTGATCATAATAAACCAGAAGAGCTGTATGAAAATATTTCACCCAATAATTTTCGTTGTGAAGGCTGTCAGCAGAAGGTCAAAGCCACCATTAATGATTGTTGTATTTATTGTCAATACGGTGATTACCCCTGCATACAATCTCAAATAGTAGGGTCTTCCTGTTGTGGGGGTGAATAAAATTTCATTTACTAATGAGTTTGTTATTAGTAATTAAAACTTAATCTAATATCTTTAAATTTATAGGAGAACAACATGTCTGATAAACAGTTCGCGAGCGGTAAATGTCTTTGTGGCAAGGTGAATTATACGATTAATGCAGAACCTTTAAAGATGGCTCAATGTCATTGTTTAGATTGTCAGCGCTCATCAGGAACAGGTCATTTCTCATTAGCCTTTTTCCCTAAAAATAAAATAAATATTGAAGGGGATACTAGTTCTTTCACGACAAAAGCCGATGATGGGCCAGAAATCACTCGTCACTTTTGTTCCGAGTGCGGTAGTCGTTTATTTGCAACTAACAATGTAAACACAACTATTATGAGTATTGCGGTTGGTTGTTTGGATGATCACTCATGGTTTAAGCCACAGGCAATTGTTTACAATAAAAGAAAGCCTGAATGGGATTGTATGGATGCGAGTCTTCCTGCTTTTGAAGGGATGCCACCGGCGCCAAAATAAATGAACTCTTTTCCGTTTTATTTTTACTAACAAAAGCTTGATGCTGTTTGATCTTTAAGCAAACCATTGGTGCTACTAAAGTGGATTAATTTCATACATGTACTATGTTTTAACTGCAAAAATTATTATTTGAGATCTTTGTGCAAAATAATGAAGAGAGAAACAAATGATGAGTTTTATAGGAAGACTACAAAATTCAAATCGTCTATATCTCCCATTATTCTCGTGTAAAGGTCTTTACATAAACTATTAGGAGTAAATAGATGATTGATTTCTTATATAACCTTTGGCCATATTTAGCGGGTGGTTTAATTGGTTGGTTGTTAGCAGGTTGGTTTGCTCGACCTTTAAAATATTCAACACCAGCTGTAGAGAAAATCGTAGAAAAACAGATTGATAATCCTCAGCATTTGGCTCTAATTAGCAAACTAGAAGGTGAAAATAGAGAAATAGCAGAATTGCGGACTAGGATTTCAGGTTTTGAGTCTTCAACTGCTTCAATGTCATCAACATCAGCTCCTAAAACTATAGATAATCCTGCACATTTAAAAAGAATTAGTGAATTAGAATCTCAAGTCACCAGTTTAAAATCATCAACCGTTGCATCTAACAATACTGCACAAACGGCACTATCAAGTACAAGCAATACGTCTGATAATTCAGCAGATTTGAAGAGAATCAAAGAGCTCGAGAAGCAAGTTAGGACTTTGCAAAAAGGCCCTGAAATTGATTTGGCTGCAGCTAAAGCTGCTGGTTTCAAATTAAAAAGTGACAATGACCTAACGGCAATTGAAGGTATAGGGCCAAAGATCAATGATTTGATTCAAGCTGATGGCGTTAAATCATTTAGTCAATTAGCCGATACTCCAGTTTCATCTATTCAAGGTATTTTGGATAATGCAGGCTCACGTTATAGCATTGCAAATCCAGGTACATGGCCAGATCAGGCTAATTTAGCAGCTAATAATCGCTGGGAAGCCCTAGGCGCATTACAAGATGTGTTAGTGGGTGGTATTTACCCGAATGCATCAGCTAAACCGAGTGAAAATTCAGCGGCAAGTAATACTACAGACACTAAAAAACCAACAGTAGAAAAAGCGGAGACATCAACTGCAAATACTCCATCATCTATGCCAAAAGCTGTAGTTAAAGTTAAGGAGTCAAACGTCGATAAAGTAGCTGCTAAAGCTGCAGGTTTTAGAGTGAAGCTTAAAGATGATAGAGATGATTTCACAATTGTTGAAGGTATTGGTCCTAAGATAAATGACTTGATACACGATGATGGGATTCATACTTACTCAGCCCTTGGCAAAACTAAGGTTGAAGCAATTCAACTAATATTAGATGCCGCGGGCCCAAGATATAAGTTAGCAAAGCCAGGTACATGGCCTGCGCAAGCAGATATGGCTGCTGCTAATAAATGGGAAGCTCTCAAAGCTTGGCAAGACGAATTGGATGGAGGTAAGTAATCATGAGTAGTAATTCTAATATTTCTTCAGATTGGGCAGGGTTTCGTAAGCTATGGATTGCAGTAGCGCTATTGTTGTTGGCATTATTGGTTGCATTAATGTTGTTAGGCTATAGCCCATGGAGTCCTAAAGCTGAAATACCACCAACGATAGTCGAAAAAGAAAAGCTAGTTGATAATCCTGAATTATTAACTCGCATTGATGTTCTTGAAAAAGAGAATGCTCAAATTGCCGGTCTTAATTCAAATCTTGAGGAACTGAAGAAAGAAAACTCTCAAATCGTAGAGTTCAAAGCTAATATTGAAAAGCTTAAAAATGAAAATACTCAAATACTGGGTCTTAAAGCAAGTGTAGCAAATTTGAGCAATTCAAAAGGATTAGTCGCTGGCTTACAAGCCAAGGTTAAAGCCTTAGAAGCAATTGATCTGAATTTCGACAATCCTGTTTTAATGAGACGTATAAACTTACTTAAAATTGAAAACGCATCAATTGCCGATATGAAAAAGCGTATTATGGAACTTGAGGCAGCAAATGGAGTGAATGTTGATGAAAGAAGTGTCGCTCTAGCAAAAAAAGTTAGTGTATTAGAGACAGAAAACGCTCTTATTGAAGGTTTAAAAGCTAAGGTTTCTGCGCTTGAAGCGATTGATATTAACTTTATAAAACCACAAGATAATACTAAATTATTACAAACCATTAATAACTTAGAAGTAAGAACGCTTGCGATTCCTTCTTTAGAATCACGCATCCAATCACTACAAGCTGAAAAACCTGTTATGACGAAGCGTATTAGTGAACTTGAATCTCAAAATGCAATTATTCCTGGTCTTGAAGCAAAAATTGGTGCTTTGGAAGCGATCGATATTAATTTCATTAAGGCAGAAGATAATACTAAGTTACTACAAAAAATTAATAATTTAGAGGTTCAAACTCTTGCAATTCCAACTTTAAAGTCACGTATTCAGACATTACAAACTGAAAAGCCTGTATTGACTAAACGTATCGGTGACCTTGAAGCACAGAATAGGATGATTCCCGGTCTAAAAGCAAAAATTGGCGCTTTAGAAGCGATCGATATTAATTTCATGAAGGCAGAAGATAATACTAAGTTGCTGCAAAAAATTAATAATTTAGAGGTTCAAACTCTTGCAATTCCAACTTTAAAATCACGTATTCAAACATTACAAACTGAGCAGCCTATATTGACTAAACGGATTGGTGATCTCGAAGCTCAAAATGGAATGATTCCAGGTTTGAAAGCTAAAATTGAAGCGCTAGAAGGGATCGATATCAACTTTATAAAAAGTGATTCATCTAACTCAGGCTCGTCAATGATGACTTTACCTAAAACTGCAAAGTTATTCTTTCAGCCGGGTAGTTCTCGCTTTCCAGTCGATCTTAATCAATCAATGGCTGAGGTGATTGTATACTTACGCACTAACTCAAGTTCGAGTGTATCCTTAGCAGGTTTCCATGATGACGTAGGTAACGCCAACTGGAACCGTCGTTTATCAGTTAAGCGCTCCAATACTGTTAGACAAACCTTAATTGATGCTGGTATTTCTAGCGATAGAATTACTGTTGATACTCCGACGCAAACTTTAGGTACGGGTTTACCTGAAGAAGCACGTCGCGTTGAAGTAAGTGTATATAATTAGAATCATAGACCTTCATTATTAAAAAAGCATGTCTTCTGACGTGCTTTTTTTTGCCAGTAAAAATACTTTAAGGTTGCAAGTACTTAGGTGTTTCTAGAAAAGTGGAAGCCGAGCTTTAGCGAGACAAAGTTTGAGCACAGAGACGACTACTAGCAGGGTGAATTTTATAGAAACTAGCTTTGCATAAATTCTAGTATCGTTTTTTAAGCTACAAAAACAAACTATCATTCAATAAAAAGGTAGGGTGTCTTTTAATTAAGTAAATAGAGTTAATACAGGTGTTTATTTGAAAAATAAACCTGCAACAACCGTTCGATCTTCTGCCATTAGAATATTAAAAGTTCGGCAGGCTGCTTGTGTATCCATAATCTCGTAGCCAATTTGTTCTTTAGCTAAGCGCCTTAAAATCTCTGATGGAGGAAAAACTTGTTTCTGTCCTGTACCCAAGATAATAATCTCTGGTTTCATTGCGTAAATAGCATCTAAATCATCTGTGCTCAATTCATTGTACTTTGACGGCGCCCAATTTTTTAGCAATTCCATCGGTGATAGAACCAAAGACTCGGTATGAGCTAGCCCATTTATAGCAATACTTTCATGATCGTAACCTGAAATTTTATAATTAGCGCTGTTGTGATCTTCTGCAAATTTCATATTATTATTTCTTTCTTTTCTATCAGTATTTTAATAGGTCTATCATAGTGAATGCTGATTGACAGTCAAGGTGGCGGGCGGTAATGTTCTGCGTCTAATTATTTGAATCCTTTGTGAATGCTAAGGGTTTTAAAACTAACATTTTTTAACATATTACATTACAAAAGCATGTTGCAATAACACATTACAACAGCAATATAAAAAGGAAAGGTAAAAATGGATCCTGTTAAGGTCGGATTATTGGGGTTAGGAACAGTCGGTGGTGGAACTGCGACTATTCTAAAAAGAAATGCGGCAGAGATCGCAAGAAGAGCAGGTCGCGGCATTGAAGTTGATTTCATTGCAACCTTAGAGCCTGAACGAGCAGCTGAATTGGGCGTAGAAAATATTCGTCTAACTAAAGACGCTTACGAAGTCGTTAAAGATCCTGATATTGATATTATTGTAGAACTTATCGGTGGTTACTCACCTGCTAAAGAGTTGGTGATGCTCGCCCTTGAAAATGGCAAACATGTTGTCACTGCAAATAAAGCGTTAATAGCAATGCACGGCGATGAAATTTTCGCCAAAGCTCAAGAAAAAGGCTTAGTTGTTGCATTCGAACCAGCAGTTGCTGGCGGAATTCCAATTATCAAAGCATTACGTGAAGGTTTAGCCGCGAATAAAGTAGAATGGCTAGCTGGAATCATTAATGGTACCGGTAACTTCATACTTTCTGAAATGCGCGATAAAGGCAGAGATTTTGATGATGTACTCGCGGAAGCTCAAGCTTTGGGTTATGCGGAAGCAGATCCTACCTTTGATGTTGAAGGCATTGACGCTGCTCACAAACTCAGTATTTTGTCATCGATTGCATTCGGTATTCCATTACAGTTTGATAAAACTTACACCGAAGGCATCTCTAAAGTGACTCAAGAAGACGTCGCTTATGCTGAAGAGCTTGGCTACCGTATTAAACACTTAGGTATAGCGCGTCGCACTGATAAAGGCATTGAACAGCGTGTTCATCCAACCTTAATTCCTGAAAGCCGTTTAATAGCTAACGTTAATGGCGTTATGAACGCAGTACTAGTGCAGGGCGATGCTGTTGGTGCAACCTTGTATTACGGTGCCGGTGCTGGTGATGAAGCGACAGGTTCTGCTGTTATTGCAGATATCGTTGATATCACACGTGCATTAACTTCTGATCCAAAAAATCGTGTTCCTTACTTAGCATTCCAGCCTAGTGAATTACAAGACACTCCTATTCTTGCTATCGATCAAATTGAAACTGCGTTCTACGTGCGTTTATCAGTGAAACACCAAGCCGGTGTTTTAGCTGAGATTACTTCAATTCTGGGTAATAAAAACATCAGCATAGAAGCCTTCCTTCAAAAAGTACTTAAAGAAGGTAAGGAAGAAGCGGATATTATCTTGCTAACCAATGTGGTTAACGAAGGCGATATGAATAATGCGTTGGAACAGATTGAAGCATTAGATGTGATTAATGGTAAAGCCACACGTATTCGTGTTGAGTCTTTAAGTTAATCCAAAAAAATTACATTAGCTCTAAAGATTATAACAAGGTTAAGAAATGAATTTTATTGAAACGCGTGGCAACGATGGTGAAAAATCTCCTGAAGTAACTTTCTCTGAAGCAATTTTAGGACCGATGTGTTCTTACGGGGGTATTTATTCACCTGATGGCTTGCCAGATTTAGGTGATGATTTTTTACGTGACCATATCGATAAAGATTACAAAACGCTTGCACGCGATATATTAAATGCATTTCAGATTGATATTAAACAAACAGATATTGATGCGGCCTTAGACCTTTATGATGATTTTGACGACGTAACTTTACTAACTCAAGGCGATGCTAATAATCCGGCACCTTTAGTTAAAATTAAAGATGATCTATTTGTTAGTGAGCTATATCACGGACCAACACGTGCCTTTAAAGATATGGCGTTACAACCTTTTGGCTCGGTACTATCGTCATTAGCACAACAACGTGATGAAGAATACTTGATTCTAGCAGCAACCAGTGGTGACACTGGCCCAGCAGCATTAGATACCTTTAAAAACCGTAAAAATATCCGTGTCGCGTGTTTATACCCTGACGGCGGAACCTCTGACGTTCAGCGTTTACAAATGGTTACTGAGGACGCACCAAATTTAAAAGTTATCGGTATTCACGGTGACTTTGATGATGCACAAGCGGCACTTAAATTACTCCTGAGTTCTGATTCATTCAAGGCTAAATTAAAAGAGAAAAATATATCATTATCTGCGGCGAATTCAGTTAATTTTGGACGCATTATTTTTCAGTTGATGTACCACATTCATAGTTACTTAGAGTTAGTACGACAGGATGAAATTAACTTAGGTGATAAGATTTACATCAATGTACCTAGCGGTAACTTCGGTAATGCTTTGGGTGGTTATTACGCAATGAAGATGGGTTTGCCTATCGAGAGAATATTAATTGCTTCTAATCAAAACAATGTCTTAACCGAACTTATTAACAATGGTATTTACGATATATCAGGCACTGAATTAATTGCTACAAGTTCACCTGCGATGGATATTTTGAAGTCATCTAACATCGAACGAATTCTGTTTGATATGTTTGGCGCAGCTCGTACTAAAGATTTAATGACTCAATTAGATACCAATAAACGTTACGAATTAAACGCTGATGAATTAGCAAAAATCCAAAGCATATTCGCCGCCGATTTTTGTACAGATGAAGAAGGTAAAAAATACCTTAAGCAAAGTTTCGATGATGGTTATTTGATGGATCCACATACGGCAACTTGTTTTAAGACCTATGATAATTGTCGTGAAAAACCACTAAAAACAATTTTTTACTCTACCGCTGAATGGACTAAATTCTCGCCAACAATTGCGAGTGCGTTGACTGGCGAAACAGGCAGTAAAGATATTGATGCGCTTAAAGCTATTTCAGCAAAAGCAGAGATTGAAATTCCATTAGTGATTAGCGAATTATTTGATAAAGACATTGCCCAAAGTACAGTTATTAATAAACAGGATATTGAAAAAGAAATACTCGCGTTTTTGGATTAGTCCTTTAATAAAAAACAGATTAAAACCTCATAGAAGTAGGGGGGTGTCTTTTAGTGATACTAAAGACACTATAATCAAAGAAAAGGAGTTAAAAAGCGCGTGTTAACAAAAATAGCTGCCATTCAAATGGCATCAGGCCCACAGATCAAAGCTAACCTTATGGAAGCGACTCGATTGATTCGAGAAGCCGCCAAGAAGGGCGCACAAATGGTTGTTTTGCCTGAGTCTTTTGCGTTAATGGCGATGCAGGAATCTGAAAACATTGATCTTGCTGAAGCACAAGGCGATGGCTATATTCAAGACGCTATCAGGCAATGTGCAATCGATAATAAAGTATGGATTGTGGCGGGTTCTATTCCTTTAAAGTCTGATGAGTCCGAGAAAGCCAGCGCAGCTTCATTGATGTTCAATGACAAAGGCGAAATCGTCGCGCGTTATAATAAAATTCATATGTTTGACGTTGATATCGAAGCCCCGAAAAGCACCGACAAAGCAGACGGTAAACAAATAAAAGTTGAATATTATCGCGAAAGCGACACCTTTGAAGCAGGCGAAGATATTACCGTTGTAGATACACCCTTCGGTAAGATAGGAATGTCGATTTGTTACGACCTACGCTTTCCGTTGTTATATCGAGAAATGGTCAAACGTGGTGCTGAAATATTCTTAATACCCTCTGCTTTTGCACATACCACCGGAGTAATGCATTGGGAGCCGTTGCTCAAGGCTCGTGCGATTGAAAACCAATGTTATGTAATCGCGCCTGCGCAAGGTGGCTTTCATGTTAACGGCCGTCGAACTTATGGTCATAGCATGGCACTCGATTATTTAGGCCAAGTTCAAGGCGAACGCTTGAAAGGCACAGGAATCATCACCATAACTATAGACTTGGCTGCACAACGAAAAGTCCGAGAGAGTTTTCCTGTGTTGAAGCATACAAAGCTACTTTGATTTAAATGCTGATTCCTATCCTATGGATTGATTGCATTAGCTAATTACTTTTGTAGAAACAGGTAAAAAGGTGGGGGGTGTAATTTTATCTTCTGTTTTAACCGATTAAGTGCTTTTTTACACTACAATAGGTTTCTGGACGTATATCTAAGTACAACAAACAATCATCAGAGCACACTTTATGACCCAATCCATTTTGCAACAAGCGCAACAACAGTTATTCGAACCAGCAGGTCTGGGTGAAGCGCATCTCGATAAAATATTCTCACACCTACAAGGTGCCGATTTGGCGGATTTATACTTTCAATCGAATCGATTTGAGTCATGGGTTTTAGAAGAAGGCATTATCAAAAATGGCAGTTACAGCATCGAACAAGGTGTTGGCGTGCGTATGGTGGTTGGTGAGCAAACAGGTTTTGCATATTCTGATGAAATTACTTTCGATGCACTTACCGCATCTGCAAAAGCCGCTGCAGGTATTAGCAAAATTGGGCAGAACGCAAGTACACAAGCATGGAAAGCTAGACAGACACCAAATGTGACCGCGCTTTACGCCACAGACAATCCACTCGCTTCAATGACTGAAGATGAAAAGATCGCTTTGTTACGTTTGGCAGATAAATCAGCTCGTGCTGCAAGCCCTTATGTACAACAAGTAATCGCAAATATTGCAGGTGTGCACGAGCATATTTTAGTCGCTGACATTGAAGGTAATTTAAACGCTGATGTTCGTCCATTGGTTCGCATGAATGTAACGGTTATTGTCGAAAAAGATGGCAAGAGAGAATCTGCAGGATCAGGCGGTGGAGGTCGATATGGTTTTGATTACTTTACTCAAGCTGATCGTGTTAGAGAATATGCCGAAGAAGCCGTTAGATTAGCGCTAGTCAATCTTGAGGCAGTAGCAGCACCTGCTGGTGCTCAAACGGTTGTATTAGGCTCAGGCTGGCCAGGAATCTTACTTCATGAAGCAATCGGTCATGGCCTAGAAGGCGACTTTAATCGTAAAGGTACTTCCGCATTTAGTGGCCGAGTCGGAGAAACAGTGGCTTCTAAAGGTGTAACGGTAGTTGATGATGGGACGATTGAAAACCGTCGTGGTTCACTAAGCATCGATGATGAAGGCACGCCAACGAATTGTACTACTTTAATCGAGGACGGCGTTCTCAAAGGTTATATGCAAGATAAACTGAATGCGAGTTTGATGGGCGAAAAATCGACAGGCAATGGACGACGTGAATCTTATGCTCATTTACCCATGCCACGTATGACGAATACGTATATGTTGCCGGGCAATGATGATCCTGAAGAGATCCTTGCTTCTGTCAAAAATGGCTTATACGCGGTTAATTTTGGAGGCGGACAAGTCGATATCACCTCAGGCAAATTTGTATTTTCAGCATCTGAAGCTTATCTGATCGAAGATGGCAAAATTACCCGTCCTGTAAAAGGCGCAACCCTCATCGGCAATGGTCCAGACGTTCTCACTAAAGTCAGCATGATTGGTAATGATTTAGCTATGGATAAAGGTGTAGGTGTTTGTGGCAAAGGCGGACAGAGTGTCCCTGTTGGAGTCGGCCAACCAACTTTAAAAATTGATGGATTAACGGTTGGAGGTACAGACGCATGACCTCATCGAATACTATAAATAAAGACGAACAAACATTACGAGAAACGTCTGAAGCCGTTTTAAAACTCGCAAAAAAATACGGTGCCAGTGATGCTGAGTTAAGTCTTAATCGTGGTGCAGGATTGTCTGTTGAAATCCACATGGATAACGTCGATAAACTCGAATATCATCGCGATCAAGGTTTGAGTCTTACAGTCTATATGGGATTACACACTGGTTCTGCGAGTACGGGCGACTTATCTCCACAAGCTATCGAAGACACAGTAAGAGCTGCTTGTAATATCGCCAAATATACTGAAGAAGATAAATACACTGGCTTAGCTGATGCCGACATGATGGCGACTGAAGTCAGTGATTTAGATCTCTATCATCCTTGGGATTTAGAAGCGGATAAAGCGATCGAAATTGCGCGTGAATGTGAAAAGCATGCACTTGATTTTGATCCACGTATTGTCAATTCAGACGGTGCTAGCATTAGTACTTATAGCGGCGTTGGTTTAATTGCCAATACCCATGGCTTCACTGGCGTTGTGCCATCAAGTCGTCACAGTTTAAGTTGTTCAGTTATTGGTCAAGAAGTTGGCGATGAAGATATGCAACGCGATTATTGGTACAGCTCCACACGCGTTAACGGCGAATTAGAATCCGCCGAAAGTGTTGGTAAAAAAGCTGCTGAGAAAACCTTAGCGCGTTTACAAGGCAAACAAATAAGTACTCGCAAAGCGAATGTATTGTACTCACCTGAAATGGCGAGAAGCATTATAAGTCACTTCACAAGCTCAATTGCAGGGGGTGCTCAATATCGTAAGTCGACCTTCTTATTAGATAGTATCGATGAGAAAGTTTTCCCTGATTTCATACGTTTACACGAACAACCTCATATAAAAAGTGCTTTTGGTAGTGGCTACTTCGATAAAGAAGGCGTAGCAACTAGCAATCGTGAATTAGTAATCGATGGTGTGGTGCAAGATTATATTATGGGCAGTTACTCAGCGCGTCAATTGGGTTTAAAATCGACTGCTAACTCAGGTGGTACACACAACCTAACGCTGGATTCTACCGGCCAAAGTCATGATGAATTATTAAAAATGCTTGGTACAGGTTTCTTAGTAACAGAGTTAATTGGTAGTGGTATTAACGGAATTACTGGTGATTACTCACGTGGTGCTGCAGGCTACTGGGTCGAGGATGGCGAGATTCAATACGCTGTTGAAGAAGTTACTGTTGCAGGTAATCTAAAAGACATGTTTCAAAACATCGTTGCTGTGGGTAATGATGTGGATGTGCGTAGCGCAACTCGAACAGGTTCGATATTGATTGAAGGAATGATGGTTGCTGGTTCTTAGTTTTAAGTGAAATTAAAAAGACACCCCCCACCTTTTTAACTGTTTATAGAAACAGGCAGAAAGGTGGGGGGTGTCTTTTTGTAGCTTTAAATTAGTGTATCAATTAAATAAGTTGATATGCCAGTCCCAACAACGCACTAGCAATTATCACCGTCATTATTCCCAGCTTAAACCTCACCAAAGCAATAAACGCAGCAATCCCTATCAACGCAGCAAACCACTCAAAATGGCCTGAAAAATCTAAACCTTGGCTTTCTGGCCAAAGTACATGAAGTGCAAAAAATACCGCAAGATTTACGATCACACCAACGACTGCTGCTGTAATTGCAGTTAGAGGCGCGGTGAATTTTAAATCATCGCGGGTGGCTTCAACAGCTGGAGCACCAACTAGAATAAATAAGAATGAAGGTAAAAAGGTAAAGAAGGCTGCAATGCTAGCGCCGATGGCGCCAGCCCAAGGTAACATTTCAGGACCGAAGACTTCTTTGGTCCATGCGCCAACAAATCCTACAAATGAAACCACCATGATTAATGGACCAGGCGTAGTTTCACCTAAGGCTAAACCATCGATCATTTGCGTTCCAGTGAGCCATGCAAATTCTTCTACACCTCCTTGATAAACATAGGGTAATACCGCATAAGCACCGCCAAAAGTTACTAGTGCAGCTTTGGTGAAAAACCAACCCATTTTAGTCAGTGTGCCATCCCAACCATAGAGAGAAGTTAGGATTCCCATCGCAGCGACCCAAAGTAATAAGCCGATAACTAAAAATGTGACCACGCGACTCCATTTGAATTTTGCGTGTTCTGGTGCAGGCGTATTATCGTCAATCAGCGAAGGTCCAAAGTTGGCATTCTCATCTCCGTGATGCCCACTGGTTTGGAATAGTTCAGGTGTAATACGTGAGCCGAAAAAACCAATCATAGCTGCGCAAATAACGATATATGGAAAAGGAATATTCAAAGCGAAAATAGCAATGAAAGCTGTAGCTGCAATCGCCCTTAATAGATTGTTGGTTAATGCTTTTGTGCCAATGCGATAAGCCGCAAATAAAACGATAGCGGTAACTGCGGGTTTAATACCATATAAAATCCCTGCAATTGCAGGGACATTACCATAGGCTAAATAAATCCATGTCAATGCAATTAGTATAAACAACGAGGGCAATACGAATAACACGCCTGCCATAATGCCACCACGTACACCATGCATAAGCCAACCGATGTAAGTAGCTAACTGTTGGGCCTCTGGACCTGGCAGCACCATGGTGTAGTTGAGTGCATGTAAAAATCGTTTATTAGAGATCCAGCGGCGTTTTTCGACCAGCTCTTGATGCATCATACTGATCTGGCCTGCGGGGCCACCGAAGCTGATAAATCCGAGCTTTAGCCAGTAAACAAAGGATTCCATTAGACTTACGGATTGCGGTTTAATCTTATCTATTTCGTTATCCATAACTCTATACCTTGGTTTTTGAGGTTGGCGAATCATGGCTTTCGTTACTGGCGTCACGCGCCCAACGATAAAAAGCATCGTACAGCAACATACCTGCCTCAAGTTGTTCGTTATCATCACGATAGATACGTGATAAACCTAATGATGCTGCGAGTAGACCTGCAGATTCTGGCGCTAATTCATGTCGATTAGTATCTGCACCACGAACTATTTCGGCAAGTTTGAGCATGGCAGGTGTTTTGATTTCAAACTCTTGCAACATTACATCAAAGGTACAGAGTTCGCCTCGATGACTCCAAAATACATCTTCTACATCAAAGGGTGTCGCATTAAACTTTTCAGCAACACCTAGCACTTCAGAGAGTGCAACAAACAAGAACTGTGCTTGTGGATCAATAAAGCGTCGGATTAACCAAGGACAAGCAATTCGATCAATTTTAGGTCGTTGTTTGGTAACCCAAATCGTTTTTTTATCAGTAGCTTGGAGAGGGATTCGATTAACTGGAATTAATGTTTGCCCTGCATCGCGCCATCCAAAATGTCCACCTTCAACACTTTCTGCAGCAACTCCCATGGATCGTAATATGGCAATGGAACCTTGGCTGATTTTTTTACCTTTTTGACAATAAACGACGACTTTTTGATTTTTTAGTTGGGGAGCAAGTTCGGCTATCTTCGTGTGAGAACAACGAATAGCTGTTGGTAATATTTGCGGATCAAGGTCAAAATCTTCGTCAATCCGAACATCAACAATCGTGGGAGCTTCGGCAGTGCCGATAAGACGAGAAAGTTGGTTTACAGTAATTTCAGTAGGTGAGGGCATAACACATCCTTTTCTTGGAACAGCTTTGATTGATTCTAATTGCAAGAGCACATTTTAATAAAATATGTCTTGTTAGAAAAAATGATACTGAACATTAATTAATAGAGTTTTGGATGCGAATCTTAGGCTGACGCCTCACGGGGTGTTCGCAACCCCATAAATTGATTTTGCCTGTGCAATTGTAAAACGTCAATGTGTCATATTAATGACATACTTGAAAATAACGTTTTTTGGTGGCTACGATTGAAAACAGGCAAAAACTAGGGGGGTGTCATTTTAAATATTGCGTTTACTTTTAATCAATCACATTTGGCTTATCACCCATTAAATAACGCGCCCCTGAACCTTTCTCAGAAACATGGTCATTAAGGTTATATAGCTTACATTTTTTTAAGGATAAGCAACCGCAACCAATACAGCCCGATAGCTTCGATTGCAATAGTCTGAGTTCGTCTATTCTCGATTCTATATCTTTGCTGAAACGTTTACTCAAACGCTCCCAGTCAGCCTTAGTGGGTGTTCGATTATCAGGTAAGGAATCTAAAGCCTGTTTAATTTCTTGCAGAGAATAGCCTAGATTTTGTGATATTAAGATAAAGGATATACGCCGGATTACAGAGCGGTGAAATAGTCTGTGACCGCTGGGGCTTCTTGAGGAAGGTATGAGGTTTTCAGTTGCATAAAACCGGATTGCGGAAACGTTGCTGCCCGTTCGTTTTGCAATTAAGCCGATGCTTATTAAAGGATCTTTAGTCATTACGAAAATATATCTAATAAAAGGCTTGATCTCAAGTTAACTTGAGATATTAAGATAACTCCATTGAAATAATTAACTAGATAAGGAGTCAAAAATGAAAAATGCATATTTAGAACATACTAACCTTACGGTAAAAGATCCTGATGAACTCGCAGAGCTATTCTGTCGTTTGTTTGATTGGAAAATAAGATGGAGAGGGGATGCATTAAATGATGGTTTAACAGTACATGTTGGCTGTAATGAGTCTTATCTCGCTTTGTATACTCATGATGATGTGACTGATACTAGGTCACGCAATACTATAAAAATCAATAATTTAAATCATTTAGGTATTGTTGTATCAGATATTGATGAAGTTGAATCTAAAGTTAAAGAAGAAGGCTATGAACCGTTTAATCATGCTGATTATGATCCAGGTAAACGTTTTTATTTTTTGATTGATAAACTCGAGGTTGAGGTAATTTCCTACTGAGATTTTTTATATTTAAAGAT
>JBALXO010000008.1:38154-46103 GCA_036960615.1 Cocleimonas sp.
CCAGTTTTTTGTCTGATAATGGGCATGATGTTGTTGTTTTAGATCAGTTTATAAATCCTGCAGCGGTAGGTTCTGGCTTAGTAATACAACCGGTTGGCTTTGAAATACTAAAAAAACTTGAAATAGCAGATGAGCTCTTAGAAAAAGGGGCATGTGGATATCAAATGCTAGGGCTTGAAACGGACTCTGGGCGTAAAGTATTAGATGTATCTTACGGAGAGTCGGGTGGTGAAAACTTTGGATTAGGGATTCATCGCTCAAGTATTTTTGATGTACTGTTTCGATCAGCGCAACAACGAAAAGTTAATATCGAGCAGGGAAGTAAGGTTGTCAATTCAACAATTATTGAAGGGCTACGCTATTTAGAACTAGAAGATGGTAAACAAATAGGCCCATTTGAATTAGTTGTCGATGCATCGGGGGTGAAATCAAAACTGAGTCCATTGCGATCTAAAGACTTGCCATTCGGTGCTATTTGGGGAACAGTAGATTGGCCTGAAAACACCACTCTAAAATATAATCAATTAGAACAGCGATATCGAAAAGCCAGTAATATGATTGGGATTTTGCCGATTGGCAGCTTACCCAATGAAAACAAAGATAAAGCCACACTTTTCTGGTCGATACCAAGTAATGATTATAACCTGTGGTGTAAAACAGATATTGAGAAATGGCATGCCGAGGCAGAAGCCTTATGGCCTGAATTGACTCCATTTGTGAGACAAATCACTGAACATAAGCAAATGACGATGGCACGTTACAGTCATGGTCAGTTATACAAACCCTATGCTGAACGCTTAGTATTTATTGGAGATTCCGCTCACCGAGCTAGTCCGCAACTCGGGCAAGGAGCGAATATGGCATTACTTGATGCTTATGCTCTATCAAGTGCTCTAGAACAATGTTCTCTTAAACAATATTCGCTTAAAGACGCTTTACGCACTTACGCAAAAGCTCGACGTAATCACGTGATGGTTTATCAAGCGATGAGTTGGGCTTTCACTCCAATGTATCAATCGCATAGTAAAGTGTTACCTCTGTTACGTGACTGGATGTTAGCGCCTATGAGTCAGATCCCTCCTGTAGCGGCAATATTAACGAGCTTGGTGAAAGGCACCATGGTTGATGCCTGTAAAGGATTAGGTAAATAAAAATAAATACCAACTCAGAAACTGAAACCTAAATAATTCCAAGGTCGTTTTAAGAAACGTATACCTAGTACATACATATCCACAAACAACGGCTATATAATTGAGTTGTCTGTTTCAGAAGAAAAATAGCAAACTCACTAAAAATTTGGTGCCTTTTTAGAGTGCTAACTAGGTATATCAACCAACTTACCACGCGGTATTTCAGCTTCTTTATCATAAAGTGGTAAGTCAGCAAGTTCACCTGCATGCAACTCGCCATCGGTACAGCGTATCATCACCGTCGTTTTTTCGGTGTGACTTGCTGCTCTGAGATAACCAATACCAATGCCTGATTTTAAATAGGGTGAAATAGCGCCAGCAGTTACATAGCCTATTTGTTTGTCTCCCAGAATAAGTATTTCACCGCCAATATGAGGTTCTGCATTTGGGCAAAGTAGACCGATGAGTTGTGATTCTTTCGATGCAGATTTCAGTGCTTCTTGACCAATGAAATAATCTTTATCCATATCGACAAACTTACCGAGGCCTACTTGGAATGGTGTAGTAAATTCAGTGAAATCAGATCCAGCATTTAATATACCTGCTTCTATTCTGCGAATATGCATAGAATCAAGACCGAATAAACCGATACCAAATGCTTCACCTTTTTCGCTTAGATGCTCCCATAAGGCTTCTGCATCATGGTGGGGTTCGGTATAAAACTCCCAGCCTAATTCGTTGGTATAGCCTGTGCGTGTAATTAATACTGATTGCCCGCCTAAATTGACTCTAGCGCTACCAAAATAAGTAAAAGGTGAGGGTATACCGTCGTCACTAGCTGCTTCTAGTATTTTAAGCGCGTTAGGCCCCTGTACTTGTGATACAAAGACTTTTGGATCAGAAATTTCTACATCAAGTCCTTTGGAATGCGCTCTCGCCCAGCTATAGAAATCCCCATCCGCCTGTGCATACCAATAGCAATCATCTTCAATCCTAACAAAGACTCCGTCGGTAATCATACCTCCATCTTCATAACACGCTAGGCCATATCCACAGCGTCCAGTTTTGACTTTTGAAATATCTTTGGTGAATAGTTTGTTTAATAGTTTCTCGGCATCTTTGCCTTTGAACTGAAGAGGAAACTCTCCAGTATTCAGAACGGCCGCTTTTTGACGTAGTCGCCAATATCCGTCGACAGTGCCTATATGGTCAAAACAACATGCCATTAAACGTCTGTTGTAAACACAATAGTGAGGACCGAAAGGGCGTTCAATTTCAAAATAAGGGTGTCGAGTTAAGCCAAAATCCCAGCCTGAACCGGGGATAGAGGATACTAAATCGCGAGTTTTACCGTCACTTGATGGCATAGAAGTCTTACCTTAATATCTAGAGTATTAAGGTAAGATTAGTACAAGTTAATTAGTTTTTTAAAAAAAAGCGGTTATTAACAACTACTAGAGTTATCGTGCGCTAAACAAATCTAATAACTTATCTTGATCAATGGCGAAACCACGAATGCCTTGAGCCAACTTTTCGGTTGCCATTGCGTCGTTGTTCATCATCCAACGGAATGACTTTTCATCAAGTTCGATTTTGTCTTGTGCTTCACCCGTATTATCGCTGCTTAATTGACGAGTTAAATCAGCAGTATCTTCGCGTAATTCTTCAAGATAGTTAGGACCAATCGTTAGATAGTCACAACCGGCCAAAGCTTCAATCTCACCGCTATTACGGAAACTTGCGCCCATCACAATGGTGTTATAACCATGTTGCTTGTAGTAATTATAGATTTTTGTTACTGAGACTACTCCTGGGTCTTCATTAGGCTCAAACACTTGTTGTTCCCCATTGGCCTTATACCAATCGAGAATGCGTCCCACAAATGGTGAGATTAAGAACGCTTTAGCTTCAGCACAAGCGACTGCTTGAGCAAAACCAAATAATAACGTCAGGTTACAATTAATTCCTTCGGTTTGAAGTTGTCGTGCAGCTTGGATGCCTTCCCAAGTAGAAGCGATTTTGATTAATACGCGATCTTTATCAATGCCGTGCTGCGCATAGAGATCAATTAATTTACGTGCTTTGGCGATCGTCGCATCTTTATCAAAAGATAATCGAGCATCAACTTCAGTCGAGACGCGACCCGGAATAACTTTTAAAATTTCACAACCAATCTTAACGCCGAAAATATCTGCTACGTCATCAACATCATTCTTATCAGTTGCTGCGGCTAAAGACTCATCCATAAAGTTTGAATAGTCAGTATCTTGAGCAACTTTTAATAATAATGATGGATTGGTTGTCGCATCTTGTGGCATGTATTCTTTAATTGCAGCTAAATCCCCTGTATCAGCTACTACCACAGTCATTTCACGTAATTGGTCTAGTTTATTCACTTATTATCCTTAGTCTTTGAAATTATGGGTTTTATTGTAGTACAAAAATGTTTTAAGTTTATGAATTTATTAAAGATGAAAGAACGGACCATAAGGCAGGAGATGTCTTTTAGTTAGAGGTTATTCAATTAATCAACATAAGAAAATGCTGTTCTACTTTCTTTCTCAATTTTAGACATACCAGATTCACTACTTGGGTCAGCAACTAAATTGCTAATATAACTGGCGCTACGGGTTTGAGTTTTTAATAATTTGAGCTTATTTAGTCCGCGATAACTGATTTCTTTTAATGCTGGAACGACGCCTTGTGTCTCTAAAGAACGGTTGCTAATTCCTATTGGTTTTAAAAAGAAGTGATTAGCTGCGTGTACTGAATTTAAACGAATACTTTCCCGCGATTGGAAACTAGTTGCTAATGATATATTCATATCCACATTTTCAATTCGATGGGGTGAGTGTTGTGGCCAACTCAGGACTTGTCCTGGTTGTAACTCAATCGCATGGGCGTGTTCATCAAACCATAATTCATAGGGTACATTCTCATGGCGTTCTTGGCCGATGATTTCTTCAATGTGCTTTTGTGTGGCAAAGCGGGGGTCTTTATTTGGATAGACCCAAAGTTTTTTGGTGCCTTTTAAATGCCACAACATATTCGGGTCGGCGTCTAAGTGGTAATAGACTTGTACACCAGGCGATGAGATTAGTAATTGGCTGAAAGAACCTTTCGCCCTTGTAATATTTGGACATTTGTCATTGATTTTTGCATACATGTCATCAACCAATTCGACATAATCTTGTTGATATTCATTCAGGCGAATCACATTCACCCAAATTCTACCTCTTCTTACCGCAGCGATAATTTCTTCACCTGAAAGCTTGTCGATATGCACGGGTGTCCATTCTTTGTATTTTAACGGATCTACACCCATGGTGTAGCATTGCAGCCATTTACGGGGATAGTTGTCTAACAAAGTGATTAAAGCGTCATCACTAAATAATGGTGACTGATGATAATTATGCGAGAGCAATTGAAACTCAGTACCAAATTTCTGATAGGCATCTTCAGGCCAATCAAAGTTTGTTGTTGAAGTAGAGTCTGATATTTTAGTAGAAGGTTTCATGGGCACTTCTTTGTTATTGAGTTTAATTAAAGTATAGAACGTTTTATTTGCTTTGCATTTTACGCGCTTAGGTAATTTTTTGCAGGCGCTTCATCGTAAAAACACATAGGGTAATCGTCTTTTACACTACTCAATCGTTAAAAACTTGCAGGGGTGACTTTTTTTTCATTTCGTTTCAAAGCGAACTCCTTTTGAATACTTCGAATAAAAACAAAGTAACGTTAATCGCTTATTGTCATTTATTGTATTAATAACAGTTGAATAATTTGTTAAATAAGGCTTATTTTTTATAATTTTCTGAATAAAAATAAAGCTAACAAATAGACTACATACAGCTTGATTTGGCCGTTATTCATACCTTTCATCTTATTAATATTTTTTTTAATCAATGCTGATATAAATTAAGGGTAATGATAAAAATAATAAACCCATTATCCCCTATATTTGATTATCTGAGCCAATCGATTAGTAGAATGATTATGCTCACTTTTATTCTTGCGCTGTCATTACCCCTAGTTTTTTTATTGCCAAGTTTAAATGAAAATATTTGGGATGATGTGCGCAATGATAATCTGGTTAAACATAAGCTATTAGCTACTAGTCTCGTTGAGCCAATTAAATTAAAAGTTTTATCTTATCAAAGCTCGTTGAAATCATTAGATAGCCAGTTACAGTCAATAGATTCATTCGATCAGAAATCAGTTGAGCTTATAATCAAGGATTTTATTGAAGTTAAAGAAGATGTGATAGCTGTCACTCTACTATTGAGCGAAAACGCATCATTTACAACAACGGTAAAAGAAGAATTTCAGTTGTCACCACGTTATGCAAATCAAAGAAAGGATCTAGATTATATTGTGTCAGAGAATAGGTACCGTATACACGATACTGAGAATTCTATCTCGGCGGTTTTTAAAAGCACTATTTCGACACAACCAGCAATTTTATTGAGACATCACATTATTGCTAAGGACAATATGAAAATTGGCACACTGTTTGTCGAAACAAGGCTTGGATATATGCAGCAAATTTGTGGTCAGATTTCGTTTGGAAATAAAGGACACTGTGCAATTGTAGATAATGAAGGCAAAATAATTGCTCACCCTAATGCGGCATGGGTTTCGCAAATGAAAAGCCTTTCTAATGATAAAATCGTTCAGCAATTAAAACATAGTAGTAGTGGCACGCTGGATTATTTCTCATCAGCTAATAATGAGGCAGTGATCGGTGGTTTTGCCATGGTGGATAGCCTTGATTGGGGAGTAATAATTTCTCAACCCAAAGCTGAAATTGATTCGCCGTTTGCGGGCATTAAAAATGCCATTTTTATCTGGGTAGGCTTTGGTGTATTGGTTGCGTTATTCATAGCATTTATTGTGACTCGTATGATTACTCGCCCATTGAATACACTGGTTGCCAAGGCCAAAGAACTAGATGTTCGTTCAGATACATATCGTTTAGGTGAAGTCCCTAATAGAAGTCCAATAGAGATAAAAGTTCTGTGGCGACATTTGGCAAAATTAATCGTGGATTTCCAAGAAGCAAATTCAGAAGTGAAATCATTAAGTGGCTCATTGAGTAAAGATTTGCGTAAAGTAGTCATCGAGCTTAGGGAAACAAATCTTAAAAAGACTCGAAATGTAGACTTACTTACTGGAATTACGAATAAGGAATGTTTCAAAACTGAATTAGGTAAGAGCCTGCAAATTCATGCGGGTGAAGAGGTGGGAATCATCCTCTTCGATATTGATAATTATAAGTCTATCGTGACAAAAAGTGGACAGAATACTGGCAATGATGTGCTCAAGCATGTAGCTAATATTCTACGTAATAATATTAGAAGTGGGGATATGGCAGTACGTTATAACGATAAAGATCGTTTCGCTATCTATATTAATTCAAGTAACCCTGAATCGTTACAGGGTACGGCTAACAAACTGCATGCTTTAGTTGAAAGTAGCCCTGTAATTAAGGAGAACGATGCCTACCACTTGGACTTATCGATGGGTTTAGTAATCGAAACAATAAACGAGAAGTTGACAGTAGGTTCTTTGATGGCAGAGGCTGAACGAGTACTGGAAGATTCAAAATACCAAGATCAATCAACTACTAAAGTAGCTTAAAAAATCATTCCTTATTATTTTCATAAGTAGGCGTCATTTTTAATAAGTAATCGGTTCTTATTAAAGCGTATGTTAATTAACAATATGCACATCACGTTTAAACTGTGTTAAACATTCCACGCCTGTTTCAGTAATCGCTACGGTTTCGCTAAGCTCCATACCCCAGTCATCTAGCCACATACCTAGCATTACGTGAAGAGTCATATTTTCTTCGATTATCGTACCTTCATCAGCACGTAAACTCACAGTGTGTTCGCCCCAATCGGGAGAATAAGCAACACCAATGCTGTAGCCGATGCGACTATCTTTTACCAAGCCATGTCTATCGAGTACATCTTGCCATGCACGATGTACATCACCTGCGGTTCTGTTTGGTTTTAAAATATCGAGTACAGCGTCTAAACCTTCTTCTACAGCCTTTGCGGTATCAAATACGGCTTGTGGTCCTTGACCTAATTGGACAGTGCGTGCGAGACCTGCATTATAGCGTTTGCATGTACCACCGAGTTCTAGTGCGACTGTTTGACCATCTACAAACTTTTCATCAGTCCACATAGGGTGTGCCGTACTGGCGGTTTCACCTGCTAAAATTAAGGGAGAAAGCGCAGTTAGATCACCTGCAAAATTTGGATTACCCCCAATTTGAGCGGCAACTATTTTAGCCATCAGATCACATTGACGAACGCCGGGTGCAATATTTTCATAAGCAGTAGTCATCGCACCTTCGACTAAACGTGCTGAGTTGCGCATCATATCGATTTCAGCATCGCTTTTTATTACTCGACACCAATTCACTAATAAGTCAGCATCAACCCACTGTGCGTTGGCGACATCACGTTCTAATATACTCAATGACTTAGGAGAGAAAAAGTAAGTATCGCTTTCATAACCGATGCGTTTACCGTTTAAACCGAGGTCACGTAAAAATCCAGCAACAACCTCCATTGGATGAACTCCAACGCGTTGCACATAGTCTTCTCCATAGGGCATTACTGATTCTGGTTTTAAGTAAGTTGTGAGTGCCACTGCACCGGCATCCATTTTGCGCCCCATCCAAATCGGCTCAGCATCGTGTTGCACTAGCATTACCTGTGGTACATAAAACGACCATGCATCAAAACCTGTTAGCCAATTCATGTTTGACGGATCGCCAATCAATAAGGCATCAAGTTTTTGTTC
>JBALXO010000008.1:46203-66372 GCA_036960615.1 Cocleimonas sp.
TAATCAATAATCATCAACAGGCACAGCAACAACCGCAAGGAAGTCACCCATATTGATATGACCAGGGAAATGCCTTCCTGCTAAAATGCCATCAATTTTGGCGTAGTATTCTGTTGGTGCGATTCCGGTGCGTTCGATATTGTGAACGCGTCCTAATAAATCACCTGCTTTGACTTCACACCCTAGGTCGACACAAATCTCATATAAACCGCTTGATTCGCTGAAAACATAACAGTTACCATCTGGCATATCGAGACTTGTACTGTCGGCTACTTCCAGCTCGCCTTGTGTTATACCTGCGTGACGTAACAGATTGCGCACCCCTTTTTTGGCGATAGATATGGTTTTTGCAGACGCTGTACCACCACCACCTAATTCAGTACTGATAAAAATTTTACCCATATTTTCAGCAGCAGTATCATACATATTGGTCGCTTCGATTTCCAATAGCATCACAGAGTTTGGTGCGTTATAAGCTCTCATCGCCTCGACACACTTGGCTTGTTGTTCCTTGTCATCGAGAATGTGTGCCGCACAAAATGGTACAAAATCCATCGTTTTACCGCCTGAATGCATATCCAATACATAATCTGCCAATGGCAGTAGGTAGCGATTAAAATAATCCGCAATTTTCTCAGTAATGTTACCCGCAGGATTTCCAGGGAATACACGATTCATATTACCGCCATCAATAGGTGAGGTACGTTTGCTTGCTTTGAATGCAGGGTAATTCATACCAGGCACGATAATTACGCGACCTGTTATTTCGTCAGCATTAATCGTTTGAGCAAGGTCCCACAAAGCAATTGGTCCTTCGAATTCGTCACCATGATTACCGCCTGTTAATAGTGCCGTAGGACCAGTCCCGTTTTTTGCCATGGTGATCGGAATCATTAACGAACCCCAACCTGAATCGTCATGTGAATGAGGCAGCGACAGAAAGCCATGTTGAATGCCATCCATTTCATAATCTATTGTGCTACTTACGGGTGATGCGATCATGCGCGTTAAACTCCTAATCTATTAAATGTCATATTATTAATATTGTAGTTCGCCTTTTCAATTCTGTTTCCTATTCTTGCTGGTTATAGGATATGTTTTTAGTGAAAGTGCCAGCCGAGCAATCTCGAGACAGTGTAGGAGCGAAGCGACGACTACCCAAAAAGGTGGGTTGTTTTGAAAAACTCATAAAAGGTGGGGGGTGTCTTATAAATAGATGATTGGCTTCCACAGCCAATCTGTTAGAGTTCACAGATCAAACATCCAATAGGTTTACTGAGTGAAAAATAACGATATTCTACGCCGCATCCGTTTTGTCTTTAATCTTGATGATTCGAAGATGATGAAGCTGTGTAGCACCAAAGAGACTAAAGTTTCGCGTGCTGAAATTAGTGACTGGTTAAAGCGTGACGATGATATTGGTCACAAAGAACTAGAAGACGTTGAATTAGCCATTTTCTTAAATAGTTTTATTGAAGAGAAACGCGGTAAACGTGATGGCCCAGCACCAGAACCTGAAAAGCGTTTGAGCAATAATGCAGTATTCATGAAACTAAAGATCGCACTTAACTTGAAAGCCGAAGATGTCTTGGATATTTTGAGCGTTGCTGGTTTCAAATTAGGTAAACATGAGCTGAGCGCGTTTTTTCGTAAGCCAGGTCATAAGCATTTTCGTGAGTGTAAAGATCAAGTACTACGTAATTTTCTTCAAGGTTTACAAGATAAATATCGTAAAGATGTAATAGCTAAACCTAAAGTCGAAACTGAAAACAAGCCTGAAACTAAACCAAAGTCTAACGCTAACGCAGTCTCACCGGCTCCTCCTGTTGGTGGATATCAATGGAAGAAAAAGCCAGAGTCTGATTAATTTTAAAACTAAGGTTTGTTAAATAAATAAATAATGGTGCTCTTTATTTGAATGAACGTAAATTTGAATGTTACATATTATGGATAAAACTAAAGATTTACATCAAATAGTGATTGTTGGTGGCGGTGCTGGTGGTGCAGAACTCGCTAAAAAGTTAGGTGACTCCTTAGGCAAACGCAAACAAGCAAAAGTCATCTTAATTGATTCAAAAATGACCCATGTTTGGAAGCCCTTATTGCACGAAGTAGCGGCAGGTACTCTTAATCCATCCATTGAAGGTATGGAGTATATATCCCACGCATTTCATCATAATTATCATTTTCGTCTAGGGTATATGGATCGTGTTGATAAGGACGCAAAAGAAATATCATTGGCACCTACGTTTGATGAAAAAGGCGAAGAAATAATTGCACGACGTTCATTTCGTTACGATACCTTAATCATTTCAGTGGGTAGTTTAACCAAACACTTTAATACTAAAGGAGTGGTTGAGCACTGCCAGTTTCTTGATAGCTTAGAACAGGCTAACAACTTTCATAGTTATTTACTAACAAAAATGATCAAAGCGCAAGCGCGCACTCAAGACTTAAGGTCTGGAGAATTACACGTTGCTATCGTAGGAGCAGGAGCAACGGGTATTGAGTTAGCCGCTGAATTACATGGAGCGACAAAGCAATTGATTGCCTATGGTTTTGATAATATCGAAGCGCTTCGTGATGTGAAAATAACCATCGTTGAAGCTTCTCCTAAGATTTTACCTGCATTACCTGAACGTTTATCCAAAGCTACCTTGACAGAATTAGATAAGCTCGGAATAGAAGTGTTGACTGATGAACGCGTCATCGAAGTTCAAAAAGAAGGTTTGCATACACATTCTGGAAAATTTATTCCTGCTGAAACGGTGGTCTGGGCGGCTGGTGTAAAAGCACCGAACTTTTTGGCAAAAATACAAGGTTTAGAAAGTAATGATATAAATCAATTACTAGTAAAAACCACCTTACAAACAACACAGGATGATGATATTTTTGCCTTTGGTGATTGTGCAAGTTGTCCAATGATTGGAAAAGAAGGTTTTGTCCCACCACGTGCTCAAGCGGCACATCAACAAGCATCATTGTTAGCTAAATCCATTAGAAATCGTTTAGAAGATAAAGAATTACTTGAATATAAATATGTGGATTACGGTTCACTGGTTAATCTAGGTCGTTATAGTACGGTCGGTAGCCTAATGGGCAATCTCATGGGGCGTTGGTCAGGTAGTTTAAGTGTGGAAGGCTTTTTAGCTCGTATGGTATACAAGTCATTGTATCGCATGCATTTAATTAGTTTACACGGTTACACTCGTGAAATTCTAATGACTATTGCAAACTGGATTAACAACCGTGGCCTGAAACCACGTTTAAAATTACATTGACGGTTAGTCAATAGGTTTACTAAAAACATATAAAAAGTATAGGGGTGTCTTTTTAGAACCTCAAAAATACTAATAATAGACCTATAATTAATAACATCAGTCTGATGATAAATTTCTTCTGACCAATCAATCCATAAGAAACAGCAGATAAACCTAAAGCAAGTTTGATAAATATTAAGATCGCTGCAATAGGGTGCTCAGCTAATTGAATAATCTCTGGATTAGCAATCATTCCTAATGGGATAACATATAGCCCCACGCCAAGTGCCATTGCTGTTAGGGCGACTTTAAGCCAGTTTTCTCCAATCATACCTGCGGCGATAAAAACAGCCCCACAGACTGGTGGCGTGATAGTAGAAAGTAAGGCAAACCAAAAGACGAATAGGTGTGCAATTAACGGTTCTAAACCTAATTTTTGTAAAGCAGGTCCTGCGACTGAAATACAAATAACGTAGGCCGCGGTTGTCGGTACTTCCATCCCTAAGATGAGGCAGGCTAGGGCGGTTAGTAATAAAGCAGGCCAAATTTGTTCGCCACCTACAGACAGAATTAGTGAGGTGATCTTGATTCCTAAACCAGTTTGCCCTAGGACGCTGATAATCAATCCCGCACATAAAATAATGGAGGCGATTATTGCAATTTGTTCACCGGCACTGAGTGCTACTTTCTTTAAACGAAGAAGGGTTCGTTTAAAATCAAAAGATAGTTTGGCATCTAAAAAAAGTAAGATAAAACCAGATAAAATAGCGCCTGCTGCCGCAAATTGTGGTGTATAACCACCGATAAACATTAACGTTAATAACACTGTGAAAGGCACAGCGAAGAAGCTTGCAGTGATTATTACTGTGCGCTTTTCTGGCAGCTCGGCTTTATTTAAGGGTTTTAAATCATAACGATCAGCATAGGCGTTGATTCCAACCCAAACAGTAAGGAAATATAAGATTGCTGGCAATATCGCAGCACTCATGATTTGTGTGTAGGGCGTGCCAGTTAATTCTACCATTACAAATGCGCCTGCACCCATAAGAGGTGGCATGATTTGTCCGCCTGATGATGCGACTGCTTCAACAGCCCCTGCCAAGCGTTTTGGATAGCCCAGTTTTTCCATGGTGGGTAAAGTAATCGCGCCAGTAGAAGCTACATTGGCAGAAGCCGAACCTGAGATTGAACCGAATAATGCAGATGATAAAACAGAGACTTTGGCTGCACCGCCTTTTAATCGTCCTGCTGCAGAGGTCGCAAGATTCATAAAACCTTGACCTGCTTCTCCCGCATTGAGCACTGCGCCCATAATCACAAAGATAGCTACAATATTGACAGAAACGCCTGTGAGACTTCCCCATAAGCCGCCTTCAGCGACTGTCATGGTGCCTAAAAAACTATCAACTGGAAGCCCAGGATGTCCAAATTCACCGGGTAAATAGCTACCAAATAAACCATAAAGTAAAGAGATAGCTGCAATAGTAGGCAAGGGCCAACCGATGGCACGACGTGCCATTTCTAATACTGTTACTAGCAGTCCAGAAGCCAAAAACAATTGGAATTTACCTTCTAACGAACCGTATTGTTCTGAGAGTAATTCTTGATTTAAGACAACATAGAAACAACTGAATAAGCCCACGAGCGTAAAAACAAAGCCGATATTGCGCGATAATTTAGTTTTGGCTAAAAAGATAAAAACCCAAGGAAGAGCCAGAGCCATATGCAGTGGACGACTAATGAGGCTTGGAATTAATCCACTAAAAATGAGCCAAATATGAAATGCAACTGAAAGTGCTCCTAAAAGCACCCAAAGTGGCATAAATTTTGTTGTCAATACCGATTGGTGTGAGTCTTTAGACTCGATTGTATTGATAGTAAAACCTATTAATAGTTTCTAAAAACTAGATATTAACGTAAACCTGCAGGCACATCAGCGTTGATTTCATCGTAATATTTAAGCGCACCAGGGTGTAACTTACCATAAACATTCTCAAGCATTTTAGGAGTAACGCCATTCCACCAAGCGGTGTCTTTACCTAGGCTTTCTTTTTGTGACCAGTAAGTTTTGGTTAATAAGTAAGCTGTATCGTCACTCATTTCAGTTGTTGTGTGTGCAACTACTGGAAGCGATGTGGTAACGGTATCTTGATCAACACCAGAATAAGTACCGGCAGGGATAACTAGACGAGTGCGTTTAGTTTGCTTAATTTGCTCATCATTTAACGAAATGACTGAAATACCTACACTTGCTGCTGCTTCAATTACATTCGGTGCAGGATAAGAACCCGCAGTTACAAAACCATCAATTTGCTTATTCTTTAGTGCAGCAACTGCAGCGTTTAATTCAGCGCCTGCAAGTTTTACTTTGTCCTTGAGGTCAAATAGCTTGAGATATTTTGCCCCTTCTTTTGCACCAAATGACCCTTTACCGATTAGAATCGTTTTACCTTCTAAACCTGCAAAATCAGTAATACCACTGTCAGCACGAACTACAAAGTGCATCGTGAGCGAAGGTATAGGGAATAATGCACGAATCTCATCGAATTTAGGATTGGTCTTATCCTTAAACATAGCCTTACCTTTTTGAGCAAGCTTGACCAGTACAGGAGGCGTAGTGAAGACATAATTGCCACTGCGCTTAGCTGCTTCTTTCACATTTTGCACCGAGCCTTGACTTTCTTCAACAGTGATAATGACTTCGCCATTACTGCCCTTTTTCATCGCTTCTGCAAGTTGTACAGACATCTGATAATAAGACGATGAGGTTTTTGCAGACTTAAACGTAACGCGAGTTTCTGCTTGGGCAGTAACAGAAGTTACACCAAAAACTATTGCGGCGACGAGTATTTTTAATGATTTCATAATGCTTCCTTTCTTTATGTATGAGTTTTTGTCAGATTACTGCTTAAGACTAGTTTATTTCTAGAAAAAATCTATTCAAAAGTGCCAATAAGCGGGGGAGTGTCATTTATTTCAATTAAATAAGCAGTTTAAGCTTCACTTTCTTTTAAGCGTTCCAAACGTCGTTGTTCCTCTTCAAATGCTTCTTTAATTTGTTCCATCACGCCATCGACATCAGCATCAGGAGTTTCATCGATGAATTCACCCGTCAAAACTGTATCAGGTTTGAGTTTACCTTCTTCGAATAAATGCCAGATTTCTTGGCCGAATTTTGTTTCATGTAGATAAGGGTCAAACTGGCCGAAGTAATTCACCATGTTTTCTACATCACGCATCAACATCGATTTCGCATTGTTATTGGCGGCGGCATTAACTGCTTGAGGTAGGTCAATAATGACTGGACCATAGTCATCGAGTAACACATTAAATTCTGAAAGATCACCGTGAACCGTGCCCACACAGAGCATGCGGACTACATCTTGCATAACGATGGCGAAGTTGCTGATGGCTTCCATTTCAGTCATGCTTATATCACCAAGGCGCGGTGCAACTTCCCCGTCTTTGGTGATCAGTTCCATAAGAAGTACGCCGTCTAACATGCCGAAAGGTTCGGGTACGCGAACGTCAGCCCCTGCGAGCAAATACAGCGCATCTACTTCTGCGTTCTGCCAGATTTTCTCTTGTTCTTGACGACCGAATTTAGAACCTTTTTCCATGGCACGTTGGCGTCGACTGTTTTTGACTTTACGTCCTTCGGTATATTGCACGGCTTTTTTGAAATTGCGCTTAGCAGCTTCTTTATAGACTTTGGCACAGCGAATTTCTTCGCCACAGCGCACTACAAAAACGTCGGCTTCTTTGCCGCTCATTAACCTGCTGATAACATCATCGACTAAACCATCATCAACCAGTGGTTGAATTCTTTTTGGAATTTTAATTTAGGTCACCTCGATTGATTGATATCCCTTTTTACCTTATTTATGGAAGAGATGAAATAGGCATTGATGAATATTTAATAATTTGTAGAGAGCTTGCGCTTAAACTTAAGACAACGAATAATTGAATACAATTGAGTGAGAGGCATTAGAGATAATTAAATGAATATCTTCGAAGAAATCGATTTTCAAAATACATCTTTGGGCGAGATTAGCCTGCGTAAGCGAACAGAGCCGCGTTTAGATAATATCCTCATTTACGAAGTCAAAATGAATGAAGAGTTTTTAATGTCGAGTTTATTTGTTGAAGCAGAATTACAACTCGCACATTTAGGTTTAGCAGAACTACCTGAAGGTATTTTTAATGATGGACTAGATGTGATTGTCGGAGGTTTAGGTTTAGGTTATACCGCCTTTGCCGCTTTAGAAAATCAAAAAATTTCATCTTTAAAAGTCATAGATGTGATGGCACCTGTCATTGATTGGCATCAGCGAGAATTAGTCCCGATGGGGGCAGAGCTAATGGCAGACGATCGTTGCGAACTAGTGCTAGGTGATTTTTTCGCTTTAGCAACATCTAAAAGTAATGGTTTTGGTGCAGCGAACGATGATCAAAAAGTCCATGCAGTACTATTGGATATCGATCACACCCCTGATTTTTGGCTAAGCCCAACGAATAATAGCTTTTATACCCAGCAAGGCTTGCGAGCTATGGCAGAAAAAATCCATACTGGCGGCATATTTGCCTTATGGTCGGATGATTTACCAGATGATCGCTTTACTGCATTATTAGATAGTGTGTTTGCATCATCGCAAGCTCATGTTGTCACTTTTCCTAATGCTTATACAAATTCAGAGTCTAGTAATACGGTTTACGTTGCTAGAAAACAGTAAAAAGTGGGGGGTGTCTTTTTTATATCCAAATGATAGGCTTGTTCCTAACAGAATCATTGTCCACTTAAATCTATCTTTATATTCATTGGCTCATTAATAAACCATGCAAAACATCACTAACTTAGGCATTTCTATTCTCGATATCGTGGCACTAATCTGGTTTGCCGCTGTTTGGTTTGGTTATATTCGATTTTCCCGAAAAAAATGTAAGAATGAAAAAATTGGCCTAATCGCTGAGATGGATAATGTCCGTAAAGAATGGGGTTTAGAGTTACTTAAGCGCGAAAACCGCATTATGGATAGTCAGTTGATTAATGGGTTAATCAGAAAAGAAACCTTCTTTGCATCAACCACCATGCTGATTCTAGCCAGTTCGATTGCGCTAATGGGTGTGGGTGATGAAGTGTTGCACTTGTTTCAAAATATTCCGTTTGCACAAACGACTTCGAAAATTCTGTGGGAACTTAAGGTCTTGGTGTTGATTGTGGTGTTTATGTTTGCCTTTTTTAAGTTTACTTGGTCGATACGTCAACATTCATACTGTGCAATTTTATTGGGTTCGATTCCTCCCGCTAGTGAGAGCGATACGCCGCGAGCTTTGGCTAAAGCTAAACAATTAGCAGATTTGACAAGTTTGGCGGCAAGCCAGTTTAATAATGGCCTACGCGCTTATTATTTCGCACTGGCAACATTGAGTTGGTTTTATCATCCTTTGGCGTTTATGTTAGCCACTACTTGGATAGTGGGGATTTTATATAGGCGCGAATATCATTCAAATGCACATGCGATTCTTTCAGGTAAGAATTGAGTTAAATAATAAGTCCAGTAAATTAGTGTTTAAAAGACACCCCACCACTTTTATCCTGTTTTAAACTTTTCGATCATAAGTTGAAGATTTTTGTTCTCAAAAAATAATCAAAATTAGAGAACAATAGCCATAAACCTCTGATGGGATTTCCTCTTTTCTTCCTGTTTTTCTCAAGTAGAGTAGATAAGAATCTATTAACTCTAAACAATAAAGTTGTATGTTAAATTTATTTAAAAAATATTTAAATATTTTTCACTTATTTTTGGAAAAGAATTCAATCGGTATTTATCGATATAAGAAGTCCATTTAATATTCATTTAAATCAAATGGTTAGGATTTTAATCATCAATCTTCGTTTATTAGTAAAAGCTAATATTTATCTCGGTTTTTACCTTCCAAAAATATAAATTTAAAACTAATTTGAATCCAAAAAAAATTATAGTGCGTTTCTAATACCAACAACGAGACAAATTTGTCTCAACCAAAACTAACTTAATTTAAAGGTAAATATTATGAACACTTCATCAAAAACAATTTTAGCAAGCACACTTCTTGTAGCACTTTTCGCAGGTACATCTGCAAACGCAGAAGGTCGAGCAGGTGGATTAAATGATCATGCTGAAAAATCAGCAACTCAGTCAGTAGAGATCAAAAAAGTAAGCTTCGCACCAACAGCAAAAGACTACTCAGTTAATCGTTAACAGAGTAGTACAAACAAACATTATTTATACATACACTAATTTTAAGGTAAAAAATCATGAACACTAAAGTAATCTTAGCAACAACAGTTTTATTAGCACTTTTCGCAGGTAATTCTGCACATGCAGAAGGTAGAGCAGGTGGTTTGACAGATTATGTTGATAATTCAACAACATCAGTAGAAATCAAAAAAGTGAGCGTACAAACTCCTGCACCTGTTTACACTGGGGTTAACCGTTAGTTAGTCAAATAACGATTTAAAGGTAAATATTATGAATACTAAAGCAATCTTAGCTGCAATAGTTTTATCAGCATTATTCGCAGGAACATCTGCAATCGCTGGAGACAATGATTACATAGCAACTTACGCTGTAAATCAAACAGCTGAGACATTCGTAATCAAACATGCTTTCTTACTCACTCCTGCAGTTGTTGCAGTAGTTAATGAAGAAGCAACAAGTAAATAAGGAATTAACTAGTAATAATCTCCAAAGATCAGTTTAACCTTCCTTCCTTTGAGTCTTATTCGATTATTCGTCTAAGGCTCTTTTTTCATTTAGCGATTATTAGTATCAATCTCTTCCTGACATTTTAAGCAGAATTCAGATTCTGGTGCGATAGTTAATCTCTTTGAAGAAATCACATCAACACAGCGATTACAAAATCCATATTTACCCTTTTCTATTTTCGCTAAGGCCACTTCGATATGTCTGACGTTTTGCTGTGATAGCTGTAAAGTGTTATCAATAATCACAGAACGCTCTCTTTCTTCAGCTATTTCTCCTCCATCTCTACAATGAGGTAGGCGAATAGCATTTGCCTCAGCTTCGGTCGTTTTTAAAATCTCTTGTTGTTGTTTTAGTTTTAGTTGTAGTTTGTTTTTGTACTTTTCGTTATCCATTACAATTGATATTTATCTTTTACATCCAATTAAAGTTAAATTTCGTATTTATAGAGTTAGTCTAGCAATGATCTGACTAAAAAGTGATATGTTATATGGACTACATTGAAAAAACCTAAAGATCCCCAATTCTATTAATAGTTTTTTGAAAAACCATCAAAAAGGTGGGGGGTGTCTTTTTCATTATCTCAAACCACAACAGTTTTAGTAAAATTAGAGTCAATCAGTTTAGATTAAATTAGATTAGGAGTAAGAAATGAGCAACGAAAAAGCAATATTAGCAGGTGGTTGTTTTTGGGGCATGCAAGATTTAATTCGTAAACGCCCTGGTATTATAGCAACACGTGTTGGTTATACGGGTGGTGATGTAGAAAATGCGACCTACCGAAATCATGGAACTCATGCTGAAGGTATTGAAATCGAATTTGATCCAGAGATTACTAGTTATCGCACAGTCTTAGAATTCTTCTTTCAAATACACAATCCATCTACCTTAAATCAACAAGGCAATGATCGTGGCTTATCTTATCGTTCGGGTATTTATTACAACAACGATGAGCAAAAAGCGATGGCTGAAAAAACTATCGACGATGTGAATAAATCTGGTTTGTGGCCGGGTAAAGTAGTTACAGAAATTAATCCCGCTGGTGATTTTTGGGAAGCTGAAGAAGAACATCAAGATTATCTTGAGCGTTACCCAACAGGCTATACCTGTCACTCAATCAGATCTGATTGGAAGTTGCCGAGCTAAATTTGTAGGACTTAAGCGTCTAAAACGGCGCTTAAGTCTAACTTACCATCTGTAACGGGTGGACACCAATAGTAGCTACCTGTAATAGGTCGGGTAAAGCTAAATAAGCCGTCAATAATCCCATCATCATTACCAATCATTCGATGCATTTGCGCTTCAAAAGCATCAAAAGATTTTCCAAACGCGACAAAAACTAAACCTTCCTCCGTTTCATTCGCCCAAGGCATGGAACGTCTAACAACGAATGCTTCTGGATCAAAGTCTTCCTGCGCAGTACGTTTGACGTGAGCTGACTCGGGAGCATCATTTAGTTCTTCATTACTCACCTTATTTCTACCAAAAATATTATCTTGTTGTTGGCGCGTCTTGGCTTGAAAGGTATCGAGATCATGTGTCCATTGTTGAACAGCTACAAAGCTCGACCCATTTAGACCTGATTGGCTTGAGCTTAGCAGGGCAGCTTCCAAAGCATCATCATCGGTAGGGTTTTCAGTACCGTCTTCATATCCTGTCAAGTCTCGAGATTTGTCATATTTAAAAGCATCTATAACGTGGTCAATTTCAAAGGCAGACGATAATAAGCTTCTAATCAAACGTGCTTCATGGAGTAACTCACCACGGTCTTCGCCTCGAATCCAACACCATAAAGCATGGGGTGTAGTGGGTATTTCCAACCCTTTGCCGCTAAACTCAGGCATTCTTCTCATGTTTGGGATGTTGATATCCATTGCTAAGAGTAATGATTGACCTAAACCAATAACAAGATCTTTTTCAATAGTTATATGTGCCAGAGCTTGTAATCCTTGTCTAGGATCAGCTCCAGGTTTGAGATGGAAATATTGATAACGCGCTAGACTTGGAATTTCATCGATAATGCCAGTTTGATAGCTCATAGTTAAATCCATGTGAATTAAGATATGATAATAGCAAAGAAATGGATAAAAGTAGGGGGGTGTCTTTTACTGACTCTTTTCTAGCTGTTTAGTTAATTAATTCCTGCTAATGACTCAATATTTTAGATAAGAATAATTGCGCTCTGTCACTTCGCGGTGTGCCAAAGAATTCATCTTTAGGTGCATCTTCTACGATTTTTCCTTCGTCCATAAAAATCACACGATCAGCTACTCTTTGAGCAAATCCCATTTCGTGGGTTACTACCATCATAGTCATGCCGTCTTCGGCTAGTTCTACCATAACATCTAATACGTCATTAATCATTTCAGGGTCGAGTGCTGAGGTTGGCTCATCAAACAGCATTGCCACTGGGTCCATTGCTAAACCACGTGCTATGGCGATGCGTTGTTGTTGTCCGCCAGAAAGTTGTGATGGAAATTTATCTGCATGATCCACCATGCCCACACGTTCTAATAATTCTTGAGCTTTAGCATTCGCTGCGTTGTTATCACGCTTTAATACTTTCAACTGACCCAATTTAATATTTTCCAAAGCGTTCATATGAGGGAATAATTCGAAGTTTTGAAATACCATCCCGATTTTTGAGCGTAGTTGGTTTTGATCAGTCTTTTTATCATTAACCATGATGCCATCAACGGTAATTTCACCATCATTGATTGGTTCTAATCCATTAACACATTTGATTAAAGTACTTTTACCAGAACCTGAGGGTCCACAGACCACTACGACCTCTCCTTTAGTAACACTTGTCGAGCAGTTGTCTAATACCTGGAAGTCGCCATAGAATTTATTTACGTTTTTCATTTCAATCATGATGTTGCCATTCTCTTTTGAAGTCGTCTTACCCAAAGTGATGCTGCAAAGCAGATCGCAAAATAAACGATAGCGATAAAAATATACATTTCTACTAAGCGTTGATCACGATTAGCAATTAGCTCAGCACTGACTAGGAAGTCTTTTAGACCCACTACATAGACTAATGAAGTATCTTGGAACAGGATGATCGCTTGCGTGAGTAATACCGGAACCATTGCTCTGAATGCTTGCGGCAAGATGACGTAACGCATGGTTTGAGGATAAGTTAATCCAATCGCCCGTCCTGCTGCTAATTGTCCTTTACTGACACTTGAAATGCCTGCTCGAATAATTTCAGAATAATAGGCGGCTTCGAATAACACGAAAGCTACGAGCACTGAATAAAAACTTCCAACGGGCCGTCCGACTATAAGTGGCACTAAAAAGTACAACCAAAAAATTACTAAGATTAATGGTAAAGATCGGAAGAAATTTACGTAAGCCGCTGCAACCCATGAAAGCACAGGAATTTTTGCCACTCGAATTAAAGCAAGAAAAGTTCCTAATAAAATACCACCAACAATCGACAGAAAAGTAAGTTTGAAGGTAACAATTAAGCCTTTCCATAGAAAAGGAATATTGTTGAAGATAACGCCGTAGTCAAAATCGCCCATATCAGCCACTCACCATCATGCCTGGAATTCGTGCCCGTTTTTCGACGATGCGCATAATGAACATCACAATAAAGGTGACTACACTGTAAATGATTGTAGCGGCTGTAAAGGCTTCAAAACCTTGGAAGGTATATTCTTCAATTTGCCGCGTCATGGCGGTTAGTTCTACTACGCCAATAGTTAATGCCAATGAAGAGTTTTTAAAGATGGTTAAAAACTCACTTGTCATTGGGGGAATAATTATGCGGAAGGCGACGGGTAATAAAATATTTGTATAAATCTGCGGCTCGGTAAGGCCAATTGCTTTACCTGCATTGCGCTGGCCTTCACCAACGGCTTCTATACCAGAACGTACTTGTTCGCATACACGCGAGGCTGTGTACAAGCCAATAGCAATGATTGCAGTAGTAAGCGCTGGCATTGGCATTTCTCGTTTCACCCAGCGTCCCGCTTCATCTGTGAGCAATTCAGGGAAAACGAAATACCATAAAAATAATTGTACTAAGAGTGGAATATTGCGAAATATTTCAACGTAGGTAGTTGCAATAAAGCGCAATGTTTTACTTGATGAAGTACGCATGATGCCGAGAATCGAGCCTAGAAAAAATGCGATTACCCAAGCAGCAAGGGATAAAGATATCGTCCAGCCTAAGCCAGCGATTAGCCAATCTAAATAAGGTTCTCGAAAGAGAATTCCCCAGTCCCAATTATAATTCATGTGTTTGTCATATTGTTTAGTTATGATTTATTGTTATAGAAACAAGCTAAATAAAAAGGGCATAGACTAAAGTGTATGCCCTTTTTAGATTGTTATTACATCTTGATTTTCTTAGTTAGGGAAAGCCTGAACTTCAAAAGCAGTCTTCAGTGTGTCTGTAATAGGCATATTGATATTCGTTGGGCCTGGAGCAAACCATTTGTTATAAGTCTTTTCCATACCACCAGACGCCATTAAACCTGACATTACTACTCGACCTAAACGTTCGAAGGTTGAATCATTTCTTGGAACCATGATTGCATAAGGGTCAAATGATAAGAATCGGCCTGTCACTTGGAACTTCGAAGGATCTTTAGATTTTGAAATTAAACCAAAAAGCAATACATGGTCTGAGGTGTAAGCATCGATACGGTCTGTTTCAAGTGCTAACCAGCCTTGGCTATGATCTTTAACAGGAACTATTTTAGCGTTAATGTTTAACTCTTTAAGCTTAGCCTTAACAGCTTTTTCGTTGGTCGTACCTGATGACATACCGATAATTTTGCCTTCAAGATCTTCGATTTCAGTTATGCCAGAACCTTTTTTACTTGCAAGCTTAGTACCTGTAATGAAGGTCGTAGATAAATAAGAAACTTGTTTTTGACGGGTTAGGTTATTGGTTGTTGAACCACACTCAAGATCAATCGTGCCATTAGCTATTAATGGAATTCGTGTTTGCCCTGTTACTGGTACATATTTAACCTTTAGATCATCTTTACCTAGTTGCTTTTTCACAGCTTCAACAATATGCAAACAGATATCAATTGAATAGCCTACTGGTTTTTCTGAGTCGCCAATATATGAAAATGGAATTGACGTCTCTCGATGTCCGATATTGATCGTGCCACGTTCAGCGATACGTTTTAATACAGGTGAATCACCAGCATCAGCCATTACTGGGCTACTAAAGCCAAACAATAATAATGATCCGACGACTAATCCTTTGAGGGTTTTTTTCATTGTGTCTCTCCAATCTATGGGGTTTAAGGGAATGATATTTATAACACTAACGTCTAATTGATATATAAATCAATATTTATGATGGGGTTAATATCGTCGATACTACACACCACAATGTAATATTAATAATGCAAAAGATGTCAATTAGCATGTTCATATTGCATTTTATGACCTTAGTTAAAGTATAGGTCAAAAGTAGCAAAAAAGTGGAGGGTGTCTTTTTTATTATTGTTCTAGAGCTTTAATTAAGGTCAGAACCATTCTTGCAGTTGCGCCCCATAACAATTCACCTTCAAATTCATTAAAGTAAATTACAGGTACTTGCCTATCTGATTCTGGTGGTTGACGATTGCGAATTTCATAATTATTTTCTTCTGCGAGCCATGCTAATGGAAGAGTAAAGGTATGACTTACTTCTGCGGGATCAATCAAGAATTCATAAGGCCAAGGAAAAGTAGCGACAATAGGGGAAACTTGAAAACGACTCACAGAATAATGAGAACTCATTTGCCCAAGTATTTTTATATCTGCAGGATTAACACCGATTTCTTCTTGAGTTTCACGTAATGCTGTATCAATTTCTGAATCATCAATAGCTTCTTTCTTGCCACCCACAAATGCTACTTGACCGCTGTGCCGATCTTTTTCAGATTCTGCTCGGCGTATAAAAACGATATGCCATGTATCGTCTTTTCTTACGAAAGGGATTAAGACACTGGCTTTTCTATATTCATCTTCTTCAAATTGCTTGAGTACATCCTTGGGTATATCAAAGGTATTAGGAGTCTCCCCAATAAGGCGTTTAGTGATTTGATTTTCAGTGAGGTCATCTAAATTAGACATATTTCCTTGAGGTAGTGTTACTTTTAATTGTTATGAAGCATAGTGTATGAATATACTGATTGATACTTGATTTCTTGGTGGGTGGTATTACATTTAATATTGATCAGTTCATTTATGAACCTAATTATGAGGATACAAAAATGTTCGAAAAAAATTTAAGTTGTGAATTACGCGTGATATTTGCTGTGTTGTCGCTGGTATTTTTATTGACCATATTATTTGGTAAGTTTTTCGCTATCATTGGTTTGCTTATTACTGCATTTGTTGCTGCTACAGGTGTATGTTTGGGAGCCAAGATTCTAGGCCCCATCGTATGTAAAAAATCAGTGATTGATGCTATGGATAATCTAACTGATGAAGTAAAAGAGGCTGCAGACGAAGCGATGGATAAAGCAAAAGATGTGGCAGATGATGTTGTTGATACAGTCAAAGATAAAGTATCTAAGAAAGATTAATATTTCAGTGAATATCACATTTAATGCGAATGCTCCTAAAAACAAAAAAAGCCCAGATTAATCTGGGCTTTTTTATTTACAGTCTCTTTTCAGAGCTTCTTATATTTTTTTAGAACTGAACATAATAGTTATGGTTATTATTATGACGTTGCTGTTGCGAATAACGAGTTCTATGGTTGTTACTTTTACGATGTATATTATTACTAGCAACATCAAGCAAGTGATTCAATTTAGAACGCTCGTGTTTATTCAAATGCCCATCACGCTTATAATGCGCCATAGTCTGCTTGATATCACGTTGCTCATGTCTTAGCCTTTTCGCTTCACGTCTAACTAGTTGACCATTGTTGACTCCATTCTGGATACGGTTTGCTTGTCTATGAATACGTTTATATATTCTTTGACCACGTGGCTTCTGGTAATTATGGTTGTTGTAACCCTGATTATAAGCATAAGAATCATTGCCATAAGAAACAGTCGAATCACCTACATTCCATGAAATCGAGAACGATGGTTTGTTCTTGTTATGGTAACTATGGTGTCTTTGCTTATGTTTGTTATAACCGTGCTTGTTATATCCATGCTTATTATAGCCATGTCTGTTATATCCATGCTTATTGAAGCCGTGCTTGTTATATCCATGTTTACGGTTGTGGTTATTTTTAGCAATACGATGTGTCTTAGGTGGTTTTGCTACAAATCTTTTTTGATCATTTTTATGCTTGTTTTTATGGTGACGACGATCTCGTTTCGCATCTGATTTTTGACGATTCTGATAAAGATGGTTATCTGATCCACCTCTTTCTTTATAGCCATTTTCTGCAAAAGATAATGTCGGTGTAGCTAACGTAACGGTAGCTCCTAATAATGCGATTAATAATGTATGTTTCATAATGTTGTCCTCTTTGTATTGCTTTATTGCAACTTACGCTAGTTAAGAGGGGTAAAACAAACGAAGGTTTAGTTCTTTACATTTCTTTACATGGGTTTACATAAACTGATCTAAATGGGCTGAAAGTGAGTATTAAGTGGGGATACCGTGATAGTAATGCCATAAGAATAAACTGCCTACTGATCGCCATGGAGACCAATGTTGAATAATTTTTTGGGCTTCTTTAGGTGTAGGTTTTTGGTCTATTCTTTTAAGCTTTTGTATGGCAATGAGTAAAGCTAGATCTCCGGAAGGGAAAACATCCTCTCGTTGTAATGAAAACATCAAATAGATTTCAGCACTCCAAGGGCCAAATCCTTTTAATGCAGTTATGGTTTCAATAGCCGTTTTATCATCCAGATCCTGTAAAGCACTTGGATCAAACTCTTTATTGAGGATTGCATTAGCCATGCCTTTTACATAAACGATTTTTTGTTTAGATAAACCCACTCCACGAAGATCTTCATCGTTTTTACTTAATATATTTTCAGGCGTAAGTTCTGGTAATAACTCTCGTGCCCGAACCATAATTGCGGCAGCGGCATGGGTTGATAATTGTTGACCTACAACGATTGAAAAGAATGTTTCGATGCCAACTGGACGAATCCGGGGTTCAGGGTAACCAAAGGTGGATAAGGCATTTGCCACATCTTTATCGATAAGTGCTATTTCATCTAGCCCTTGTTTAATAATCTTTTTATTCATTTAACTATTCTAGATTAAAAAGTGCTGAGTTTTGAATAATATCCAATATCGTTCTTAAGCGGCAAAACGAGGGATGCTTGTAGTATAGGGAGAGAACATACTAAAAATATGGGGTGTCTTCTATGCTATTTTTGCTCTAATACTATTTCTATTTCTTCTTGAAGCCGATTCACCAGTCTTAGTTTAGAACAGTCTTTGCGTGTTAATAGGCCTAATACACGAGGAATAGAACTTGAACCTAAAGAGATTTTCCTTAACTCTGCAAATATAGGACCAGGCATACAAAGGTTAGGCACTATTGCTACCCCTAAGTTGTGAGTGACCATACTGGTTAATGTTTCTATAGAGTCCGTGACCATTGTTTCTCGTAGGTCTACTCTATTTTGAGATAACCACTGTTCGGCAACTATGCCAGCGGCAGCACGACGGTTATGGCGAATGTAGGGCATTTCATTTAATATTTTAATGGGATCATTCCCAATTATTTCAGGAGCAGTTACTAGCACTAATTCTTCTTCTGCAATTTGACGCCAGTGAAAAGCTTTATCGATACTCTCTGGCTTACTCATTATTGCTGCATCTATTGCCCCTCTAGATACTTGGTCTAATAAATCGCCACCTAAGCCTGGTACTACCCGAATATATAAGTCTGGGTAGTTTTTCATTAGTTTTTTTATAGAGCGGGGGATAAGTTCTCGAATGGTTGTAGGAACAGCACCTAAGGTTAATTCACCGATAAACTGTGCATCGCCCACAAGATCATCAAATATGGTTTCGTAGTCATAAATCACTTTCTTTGCTTTTGGAATTAATGCTTGACCGAGTTGATTTAGTCGTGGGCTTTTTTCACTGCGATCAAATAGCGTGACTTCAAACATTCCTTCAAGACGCTTCATTTGTTGTCCAACTGCCGCATGTGAAATGCAAATATGATCAGCAGCAGCGCTGTAACTTCCATGATCAGATATAGCAATCAGGGTTTTAAATAACGGAATAGACATGTATACCCTCAAGATGTGAATGTTGATTCAGATGGAATTTATGCAATGAGAGTATTGCAAGTAAGACAATATAGTAAAGATAAATTTTACATTATGTAAAATATTATGAATTTGTATTAAATATATTTTTATTGGATTATAGGATTATTATTTTATTTGATGGCTTAGGAGTGATTATGACTATAGATGAGCAGATTGTTGCCGATTTTGTGAAAAACAAAATCGAACTAGTGACAACCGTACCATGTAAACAATTAGCAGGAGTCATAGAAAAGATAGATGAGAGTGAAGATATTTATCATATTCCTTCGAATAAAGAAGATGAAGGTATGGGAATCTGTGCAGGCGCATTTATGGGTGGCAAACGTTCCGCCATCATAATGCAAAATACTGCGATTGGCGTCACTATAAATACCTTAGCAACGCTAACGCAATATTACCGTATGCCTTTACCGATGTTGATTAGTTATCGCGGAGAATTAGGTGAGCCGGTTGCTTGTCAGGTTGAAATGGCAGTCCACACGAAAGCATTATTGAAGCAAATGAATATCCCAACTTACCATTTTCATCATGAAAGTGATGTTGAAGAACTGGATAATATTTTGCAGTACACATTTATGTCTAATAAGCCCGTTGCGATATTAACGGATGCGACTTTCTGGAAGGGGTATTAATCATGATTCGTTCAGATATATTGAAAAACTTAATTCCTGTGATTTCGGATCACTTTGTTGTGTGTAACATCGGTTTACCAAGCCAAGAAATGCACCTGATGGATGATCAAGCGACTAACTTTTACATGTTAGGCACGATGGGTTTATCTTCATCGATTGGCCTAGGTGTTGCATTAGCCCAGAAGCAAACAGTCATATCAATTGACGGTGATGGTTCGGTGTTAACCAACTTAGGTACACTACCAACTATCGCTAATAACGTTGCTGACAACTTTATTCTATTAATTATAGATAACGGCAGTTACGG
>JBALXO010000144.1:0-6464 GCA_036960615.1 Cocleimonas sp.
GCGTAAAAGGAATTGAACCAGTCTATATAAGCAGGCTAGGTTTTAGAATGTGACATATTGTCACACCACTGACGTAGATCAAAAGCCATGACCTCCGCTGCCTGATACTGAATCTCATCAAAACATTGAAATATAGGCCAGATGAGCTACAATTGAAGCTCATATGAGCTTTGCCGGAGTTAATCATGAGTATACAAACCTTAAAAAGCTTCAAGCCCAAAGCCCACAATCATAATAACTTTTGGTTTAACATAGGCATTGAAGATGCAACAACCGTTCGTAGTAAGGCCGTGCATCAAGGTTTTAAAGCCAATGTATATCTGAATATTGTGCGCAGAACCCACTTATCACAAAATGAATTCCACCTAGTAACCCACATCCCTACAAGTACGATCAAACGAAGACTCAAAAATGATGAGCGATTTAGCATTCAAGAAAGTGATGTTATGTATAGGCTCGCATTACTTCTAAAACTAGCAACAGAATTATTTGATAATGAAGAACGGGCATTAGAATGGATGAAAGAAAGTGTTTATGGCTTAGAAGGTAAGCGCCCATTAGATATGGTTTCTACTACCGTTGATTTTGAAGCCGTAAAAGATTTAATTGGTCGCGTTGAGCATGGTGTGTTTGCGTAATGAAAATGTACCGATTAACTAAAAAAATATTCGCAGATTCCCCATTTGACCCCATAGGCTCTAAAACATATGGTGGTCGTTGGAATTCTAAGGGAACCGAAGCGTTATACTTTTCTGAATCTGAATCGCTGTGCTCGCTAGAAGTATTTGTTCATATTAACAATGATCCAGATATTATTAATTTGTATGATTTATATTCCATCGAAATCCCCGATCACCTGATTGCAAAATTAGATCAAGAAGACCTACCGCCAACATGGCGAGCCATTCCTGCCAGTGAATCAACTCAAGAAATTGGGGATCAGTTTTTAAACGCTAGCCAGTTAGAATTTGCTGCATTGCAAGTTCCCTCTATTATTTCACCTCGTGACAAAAACTATGTTGTTAACCCAAACCATCCTGGAGCAATTGAAGCTTTTGATAAGGCAGAAAAATTAGATTTCGAATTCGACCCACGGGTTTTTAAATAGCAATGAGTGATTTACGAGGCTTTGGCATAGTAATCACCTAGTGAAATTGAAGAGATTAGTTTAACTCTAAATGATCATTTTTATTTTTTATAGAGTAGATGCGTTGTTAGTATCAGAGTTCAAAGAGTTGATTTTTACTTAATATATTTCTTTTTGAATACTATTCTTGGCTTAGGGAGCGTGCAGTCCATATATTTCAGTTGTTCAGAAGAAAATATTGTAAGTTGTCCTTTGGCACATTCTTTGGATTTATCTGAAACTATTTTGTAGCAGTCTTCTTTTTTTATATTATAATCAAAGGCGTTTATTTCACACACATGTATCATGAGATTTTCTATTTCTTCGACATTTATTTTTTCCTCTTTTGCTTGAGTATTTGTAGCGACTAATAATAAATTCATAATGTATAGTGAGATGGAGAGAAAAGATTTCATAGGGTTCTTCGTTGTATTGGAATTTAAGATATTTTAATACAGTAAAAAGTATAATCAACAACCTCGCGCCAAGGCTTCTCGCTTAGGCGTAGATCGAAGCTCAAGCCTTCCTAGCACTGAATCGGAGAAGAACCCTTCTACTTTTTTCTTTCGCTTACTCCATTGCATAACTTTTACCGTTTAACATTATTCTACGTTCGAAATCCCGCTCTTCATATTAGCTGTAGATTTCTGTTCAATATCCAACGGCGACTACCTTACCTGAAAGACTTAAATACAGCCAAAACATACATGCAGTTACTGAACTTATGTAGGCCAAATATCTAAAGCGGTCAGCTGTGGAGACGCAAGCCAAAACAAATGACACGACACAGCAGGTTGTAACCAAATAAAATACATCCTGACCAATTGCAGTTTGTGATAGATCAAATAGCCTCGAAGTCAATATGATACTGTAAATAATAGAAATTAATCCAGTTAATATGCTTGTAAATACAGAAGCTTGCAGAATGATATTTTTTCGCATAAATAACCGCTAATCATTGGTAGGTGAACTAATTTCTTCCACGCACAGTTATTATAAATGGGGCGCAAGCTCTATTTTTATTCCGTTTAGCCTACTTTCATAACCCGATATATGCAAAGACTTCATCTTGTTTAACAAAGTTCTTAACTGACTGATTATGTTCGAGTTTATCACCAACTAAAACAAAGCTGACACCTAGTTCTTCACAAGCTTTCAAATCCCAACTTCCGTCACCAAAATACGTAAAAGATAAATAAGATTATTTCATTACTCTCTTTTCAGCAATTTTCATAATCTCGATTCTGGAATGATGATCATTGGATGATGCGATTGGTATGTTTGAAACATCCATGCCTGCAGATTGTAACTTTAATATTGCGCTTTCATACCAGCCACCCGTTGCAAATGAAATTACAACGTCATCTAGTGTTTGTAATTTTGCTATAAATGCTAACGCTCCAGGTATTTCTGAAATTGATTGCTTCTCAAGTCGCGCTTGGATTTTAGTTAAAAATGCAGACTTAATGTTTGCAGTAATAATACTTTCATTTTCAATGCTGTTTTCTTTAAAAAACTCATTGAGAATTCCAGTATCTGTTACATGCTTATAACGAGTCCAGTCGGTATCTATATCTAGATCAGTTACATCCTTAACGGCCTCAGTAAAACACTCAGAGTCAAAGTCGTATGATTCAATAAGCGTTCCATCAATATCGAACATTACATGGTGTAAAGTACAGACTCCTTTGGTTTATAACAAAGCTTCATGGCTACTACTGCCCAGCCTGGTTAGCTTTTACACATGCAAAAAGTACATCGAACCACCTGATATCTTCGGGGCCAAGAAATGCAGCCTTATGCATTGACGGGGTTTCATATGTTTCTTTATATACGTGATAAACAGCTCTCTCAGTAAGATCACGCCAATGCTCGCCATTAAGTTCTGGAATACTACCAGATGCCATATTGGGGGCTGTTAGAGGGTCATGTTCTTCGGCTGTTGTCCGTAGAGCTATTTCAAGTTCTTGCAAGATCGGATTTACAACTTTAACAGTACTCGATTCTGAAAACTCTTTTGAAACTCTAAGTTCTGCCTCTTTGATTTCTTTACTGAGTTGAGATTGACTAAATTTTTCGCCTACAGGTCTTACCCCGTACTTTGTTAATAGACCTGTAACGCTAGGCAGTAATGCCTTAGCAGCAATACCAACGCCCACAACTGGATTAACAATTACAGCTAGGCCACCTACCAATAACATGCCGTAAGTTAGTTTGTTATCTAAGCCGTCAATATCATCAGCCAACTTCTCCAGTGTATTTAAGCGACCATCGGACTGCTCTGTTGCCAACTCTCTAGCAGAGTTGAGTAAATGTTCACGTAAACAACCTTCGTAATGTGGAGTTGGAAAGTGAAAGACTCGACGCTTTGGTAAATCATTAATTTCTGGCACAGATACTGGAAGGTAGCGCATTGTGTGGAGAGAAAAACCTACCCTAGATTCCTTAAATGGAATCACAAAATAGTGCTTTTCGTCGTACATCACATCACATGTGGAAGAACGCTCAAGAGACATGAATACGGGAAGATCGCCAATGGCGCCTTTTATAACCTCAAAGCCAGAACTGACTTCGCTTGAAAGCTTATCTGTTGCTGAGTTAAAGAGGCTTTTACCTTTCTCAAAATATTTTTTCATAGTTAATTTATTAAGCTAACGCCAGTATATGGGCGGCTGAAATAGAACGAGTAACGACTGCTTGCAAACAGTCCCAACCACCGCGGGTTGCGAGAATAATACTCTTGTTAATGAATTTCATCGCGGAAATAGCTTATTAATTCTTTAAACCCAACTGCGGCATAAGCCAAAAAAGCTAGCGATACTAATTCAAATCCATAGGTTAAAATACTCGATGTTTTTTCATCCATCTTTTCTTGTATAGTAAAAATGGCAACCACAGATACAAGAGCTACCAAAATGGAAAAAAGTAGCCCTTTATATATTTTATCTGTGCCTACTATTCCTAAAGCCATACCCTTTTTAGATTGAAGCATCACATAAATATATACTGATATCCAAACAAGCAATGTAAGAAGAATCAATATTGATTCTTCTATCGAAATACCTGCAAACATTTCAAAGAGTCCAACTAAGCCTTCCGTATTTTCTTCCAATTGGTAATCTCTACTATTAACGATTTTGTAATGGGCTTCGTTGCTGGCAGCATATTTTTTAGCTGTCCAGCCCAAAGGGCATTCATTGAAACTTGTTAGGTATTTATTCTATTTTTAAGAGCACTAACTAATTTGAATGCATTATCACTTAATATACTTTGATGAAGCTCATACATGGACTCAGCTAATTTGTAAGCCTCGGATGGTAAAACTGTACGTTCACGGTCTTTCGGTTTACTGGGTATTATCTTTTCTGGAGCACCTGGTGCGAAATATATTTGTCCGTGCACTAACTTATTTCTTTTTTCAAGCAGATTTATGGCTTTATCGAGGTGTTTATCAAGGGAGTCTAATGTTGAATTTTCAACTTCTTTGATTCTACCCTTACACCATTTTATTTTATCGCTAACTCGTGTGCTTTCATGATGTTCTGGACGATCAAAAGCCATACCTACCCAAGAGCAAACTTCCTCTATCTCGCGCTCTAGGTGAGATGCCTGGATAACCATATACCCAACCCCTTTTATCAAATCATTGTCATGATTCATATTTAGTGCCTACTTTCTCAAATGCACGACTTGCGGCATAGCCTATTTCGCCAGATATACAGGGAGCTAACTTAATATTATGTTCAACTTGCTTAATTGTAAGTTCTTTCGTGGTCCAACTTTCTCCCCCGTGAAGATCCTGATACCTATTTAGGAGACGATGGTTCATTTCATTAATACACTGAAGTCCAAGTAGCTTATTTTCATCAGAAGCTTCTGCGTTCACAATCCGATAAGCAGCGGTTAGTTGATTTAAGAATTCGATAATAAAAGCTTCTTCCTTTATTCCCAACTCAATATATTTATCGGCAAATTTAGTGATGATTAACTACCTTAACGCCGCCTTCTTGGGTTTATCCCAAGCAAGGCTTTGTTATAAATGTTACTTACACTTAAAAGCGCGGCCAGTAATAGCTACTTGATTTCTACCAGTCCAATCCATCGCATTTGCAGCAGTTGTAGTATCCATAGTCACAAAATTAGCTCCCATGTTATACGCAGAGTTTCGCATGTCATTTCTCGAGTTCATGGTAGCTACGCCAATATCGCTAGCCTTTGCTGTTCCTTGCACATCGCCTAAAAACTCACATTTTTCTCTACTTGGCTCATGCTTTACCAATTCAATCTTAGAAGCTTCTGAATTTATTAACGGAATGACTTGCGTTGCAGCACAACCACTAACCGATAAAGCAAAGCTAATTAATAATATTTTTTTCATACTACCTACATTTTTTAATTTAAATGAATTTATAACAGCGTGCTATACAATCAGCTGCCGTATAACACCTTATAAATGGAAAAGACGAACGAAGAGAATTTTTCTTTGAAATCAAACGACTTTCCCTGTTATTGATCTTTACAACACTATAGTTAACACTTATTTCTGTCAATCTAGTAGACCCTGCAACTAGCGATCTGCTTAACAAACAACGCTTATAAAAACAGCTACTTCCTAATAGAATTAACCACTTGGCTAACAACAAATAATCCCGCAGCACACACCACGATACTTGGCCCTGTTGGGGTATCCCAAATAAACGAGAAAGCCATTCCTGCGCCGACTGAAATCATACCGATTAAACTCGCCAGCATGGCCATTTGTTCTGGGCTTTTTGCTAATGGTCTTGCCGCTGCCGCTGGGATGATTAATAACGCACTAATTAACAGTACGCCAACAATTTTCATCGAGATCGCTACGACTAATGCCAATAATAAAACCAGCATGGCTTTTAAGCGTTTTACTGGGTAGCCATCTATCGCGGCTAATTCTTCACTCACGGTAGAGGCTAATAAACCGCGCCACTGCCAAATTAATAAGGCGATAACAAATGAGCCACCCGCGAAGATCCATAATAAATCGTTTTGATTTACCGCTAATAAGTCACCAAATAAATACGCCATTAAATCGATGCGCACGTTATCAAAAAAACTTAATACCACGAGGCCAATTGCTAAAGAAGACTGCGATAAAATACCTAATAAGGTATCGGATGCGATACCGGTATATTTATCTAGCTGTAATAAAATTAACGCTAATACCGAGCATGAAAAAACCAGTGCCAAAGTTAGATTTAGATCTAACAAAATACCTAAGGTAATGCCGAGCAATGCACCGTGGGCCAAGGTATCGCCAAAGAATGCCATTCTGCGCCACACCACTAAACTGCCTAGCGGCCCA
>JBALXO010000146.1:0-6444 GCA_036960615.1 Cocleimonas sp.
GTAGTAGAAATAATTGGTCCATCTGGGATGATAATAGATCAACGTTTCCGCTTTGGTTTATTACTTCAAGATCCACAGATACATTATGCTAAACACCAACATGCAGCTGAAGAATTGTATTTGGTTTTAAATGGAGAAGCGGCTTGGTCGGTCGATGATAATGAAATCATTACTCGTGATGTCGGTGAATTCATTCATCACGCTGAAAACCAGCCCCATCAAATGGAAACGAATAATGAGCCGCTGTTGGCAATGTGGGCATGGTTAGGCGATATAAATGCAGAATCTTATTCTATTTAGTTATATCTTGGTTAATACACTCTTAGGTGAAAACAAGTAAAAAGGTGGTGGGCTTTTGTAGGCTCTCTAGGAGCTCAGCCGAGCATCGCGAGACAACTGCTTTAGCTTGCCTTTAGGTGAGACGAATGCCGAATAAAAGTATGCAGGAGTTCCCGTGATAAAATACCAGTGCTAAGAGGCTTTAGCGTAGTAACAATGTGCATAAAAGTAGGGGGATGTCATTCAATCCCGAGACTCATCCAATATTTGCTGCATCGCCTTTGCTGCATTAGACAAACTCCGCTTTCGATGTATAACGATTCCCAGCTCTCGCTCAAAAACAATGTTCTGCTTATCCAATACAATTTCTCGAACTGATTCATCCAATAAAGTTTTCGGCAATAAGGTCCAACCTAAGCCTGCGCCTACTAACATTTTTAAAGTATCTAGATTGTTATTCGTCATCTGGACATTGAGCGCAAGACCTGCACTTTCCATCTGTCGATTGATAACACGATAGGTCTCTGTGGTTTCGCTGGGTAAAACGCAAGGATACTCTGATAACTGTGCGAGGCTGATTTTTGATTGTTTTGTTTTAGATTGTTGAAGCTCTTGTTGCAATAAGGGATGATCCGGCCCAACAACTAGGTGCAAGCTATCTACCCACAATACTTGCTTGTCTAGACTATCAGGAAGTGTTTTAGGTAAGGTGACTATGGCAAGTTCAATCTCACCTCGCTCAACTAATTTACACATTATGTCTGATTCATCAAAGGTCATGTCCAAATGCACATCGCTGTATAGCTGACGATACTCTTTCAAAATCGGTGGCAAGCGATGCATGCTTACATGGTGACTAGTGCCAATTAACAAGTCTCCATTTATCTCATCTGAGAGCGATGTCGCATAACGGCGCAAATCATTTAGCTCACCTACTAACTCTTTTGCCTTAGGTAGCAGTTTCTTTCCTGCATCAGTTAGGGTTACTTTGCGACTAATCCGATTAAATAGTTTAGTCCCAAGGTCAATTTCCAATGCCGCAATGCGTTTGCTAATCGCGGGCTGAGTAATAAATAGAGTTTCTGAAGCTTGCGAAAATGATCCTTTCCGAGCGACTTCGATAAATGCCTGTAATGATTGAATGTCCATAAAGGTATTATATTCTATCTATTCCTAAAAAGAATAGATTTCATAATTATTATGACTTTGTATTATTCATAATAATGCATTAGTCTACTCAACATAATTTATACCAGATACGTAAACCTACGTTTAAGAGAGATATCCAATGAGCACACAGCCAAGAACGATGTACGAAAAAATTTGGGATTCCCATTTTGTTCACCAAGAAGAAGGCCAAGCACCATTACTTTATGTTGATCGCCACTTGATGCACGAAGTAACTAGTCCACAGGCTTTTGAAGGTTTAAAAATTAGCAAGCGTCCTGTTCGTAACAAGCACAGTATCCTTGCAACACTTGATCACTGTGTGCCAACTAAGATGTTGGATCGTATCAACTTGCCTGATCCAATTGGTGCTAAGCAAGTTGCGACAATGATTCAAAACTGTAAAGAGAATGATCTAGAACTTTACGAAATGGATAGCGCAAACAACGGCATTATTCACGTCGTTGTGCCTGAGCATGGTTTCGTCCATCCAGGTATGGTAACTGTTTGTGGCGATAGTCACACAGCTACTCACGGTGCATTCGGTGCTTTAGCCTTTGGGATTGGAACGTCTGAAGTTGAGCACGTTATGGCGACTCAGTGTTTACCTCAGATGAAATCAAAAACTATGTTAGTGACTGTTGATGGCGTGTTGTCTCCATTAAGTACAGCCAAAGACATCGCATTAGCAATCATTGGTAAAATAGGTACTGCTGGTGGTAACGGTCACGTTATTGAGTTTGGTGGCGAAGCAATTCGTGCTTTGTCGATGGAAGGACGCATGACGCTATGTAACATGGCTATCGAAGGTGGCGCTCGTGCTGGTTTAGTCGCTCCAGATGAAAAGACTTACGCCTATCTTGAAGGTAAAGAGTACGCACCAAGTGCAGAACATTGGGATGCTGCAGTAGCGTATTGGAAATCATTACCTACTGACGATGCTGCAAAATTCGATACGATTGTTGAGCTTGATGCGGCACAGATTGCACCTCAAGTAACGTGGGGTACTTCGCCAGAGCAAGTGGTTGCAGTAAATGGGTCAGTTCCTGGTCCTGCTGATTTTGATCACAAAGGTAAAGCGAATGCTTGTGAAAGCGCACTTGAGTACATGGGTCTGGAAGCAGGCACACCAATGACTGATGTTAAAGTCGATTACGTATTCCTTGGTTCTTGTACCAATTCTCGTTTAGAAGATTTTCGTGCCGCAGCGGCAGTTGCTAAAGGCACAAAGGTTGCTAAAGGCGTTACAGCCATCGCAGTACCGGGTTCTTACGAAGTTAAAAAGGATGCTGAAGCAGAAGGCATCGATAAAATATTCATGGATGCAGGTTGGGAGTGGCGTGAGCCAGGTTGCTCAATGTGTTTGGCGATGAATGGCGATCAGTTAAAGCCAGGCGAGCGTTGTGCTTCAACTTCTAACCGTAATTTTGAAGGACGTCAGGGCAAAGGTGGTAGAACGCACCTCGTTTCTCCAGCAATGGCGGCAGCGACTGCAGCCGCTGGTCATTTTGTTGATATCCGTACGCTTTAACTGCTCGATACTAATCCATAAAGGACAATAACTATGCAACCTTACAATACACACACTAGTATCGCCGCTTCGATGAATCGTGCCAATGTCGATACTGATCAGATCATTCCTAAGCAATTCTTGAAGAAAGTTGAGCGTACTGGTTTTGGTCAACATTTATTCCATGACTGGCGTTTTACTGATGATGCAGGTCAAATTGATAATCCAGAATTTGAACTCAACAATCCAAATTTCAAAGGCGCTAAAGTATTAGTCGCTGGTGATAACTTTGGTTGTGGCTCATCACGTGAACATGCGCCATGGGCGATTGAAGATTTTGGTTTCAATACGATTATCTCAACCAGCTTCGCAGATATTTTCTACAACAACTGTTTCAAAAATGGCATCTTACCAATCGTTGCTAGTCCAGCTGATTCAGATGCGCTAATGGCAGAGATCAATGCTAATGAAGGCGTTGCATTTACGGTTGATTTAGAAAACCAGAAGGTTACTACACCAGGTGGATTGACTATAAGCTTTGAGTTAGATGCGGTTCGTAAAAACAATCTAAAATTAGGCTTGGACGATATCGGTCAGACGATGCAACACACAGATAGAATTGATGAGTACGAAACTAAGCATCAATCGCTTTATCCTTGGTTATGGTCTAACGCTTAGTAGCTATCCTTGGCTGATAAATAATGAGTAAAAAACGTCAAATAACCCTAATGGATACTACCCTGCGTGATGGTGAACAAACGCAGGGTGTATCTTTTGCACCAGCAGAAAAGGTCAGCATGGCCACGGCGCTACTCGGTAAACTTAAAGTTGACCGCATAGAAGTCGCATCTGCGCGCGTATCTAAGGGTGAGCAACAAGCAGTTGCACAAATCAATGCTTGGGCTAAAAAATCAGGTTACGCAAATTGTGTTGAAGTGCTGGGCTTTACTGACAACACGCTCAGTGTTGATTGGATCGTAGAAGCAAATGGTAAAGTCATTAACTTGCTTACTAAAGGTAGTGAGAAACATTGTCTTGAACAATTGCGTATTTCTCATGAAGAGCACCTCAAACGTATTAAACAGACAGTAGAGTACGCGCAATTGAAAGGTTTGACGGTTAATGTCTACCTTGAAGATTGGTCGAATGGCTATATTGACTCACCAGATTACGTATTTGCACACACCGAAGCACTGAGCCAAATGGGTATTGATCATTTCATGTTGCCCGACACCTTAGGCGTAATGTCACCAAAAGAAGTGTTTGAAAGCCTCAAAGATATGACGACGCGCTTTCCTAAACTGAATTTTGATTTCCATCCGCACAATGACTACGGTCTCGCAACGGCCAATGTAATGGCTGCTGTTGAAGCAGGCATTGACTCAATCCATTGTACTGTGAATTGTTTAGGCGAACGTGCTGGAAACGCTTCGCTGGAACAAGTAGCTGTCGTGTTGCGTGATAAAATGGACATGAAAATTAATATCAAAGAACATCATATCGTTGATATTAGCCAGATGGTGGCGAGTTTTTCAGGCAAATTTGTAGCTAATAACGCACCAGTTTTGGGTGCAGATGTGTTTACTCAAACTGCGGGTATTCATGCAGATGGCGATCAAAAAGGTGGACTTTACGAAACCAAGCTAAACCCTGAGCGCTTTGCCCGTAAGCGAGAGTATGCACTTGGGAAAATGAGTGGCAAGGCATCGTTAAGCAAGAATCTTCAGGCTTTAGGTATTACCTTATCTGAAGAAAACCAGAAGAAGGTGTTAATCAGAGTTGTTGAATTAGGCGATTCTAAACAGAAAGTTACTACAGATGACCTGCCTTTTATTATTGCCGACGTTATTACTGGCAGTGATTATCAGCATATCGAATTAATCAGTTGTTCAATTCAAAGTCGTTTAGATGAGCAAACCCATGTTGCCATTGATGTAGAAGTTTTCGGACAGCAACACTCATCAACAGGCTCGGGTAATGGTGGTTTTGATGCATTTAGAGTGGCACTAGATAAAGTCCTTAGCAACTATAGTATTCAATTACCTACGCTAGAGAATTATGAAATACATATTCCAAGAGGCGGTCAAACGAGCGCTTTGACTGAAGCCATTATTAGCTGGAAGCTGGCTAACGACAGTAAAACATCTACTCGTGGCGTACATGCTAATCAGGTTTATGCGGCGATTAATGCTGCGCTTCGTATGACGAATATGCTGTTGCAGGCAGAGAAACAGAAAGATTATTAACAAAAGATCAGCTACAAAATTTACAATTGTTGAGCATTTTTATTTGATGCTCGATGAAATCACAAACTAATACAAAGATATTATTACAAGAAATTAACGGAGAATACTGTGTCAAATACAAAGAAAATTGCCATATTACAAGGTGACGGAATAGGTCCAGAGACTATGGCAGAGGGTATAAAAGTCCTTCGTGTCATCGAAGCACGTAATGATATTACATTTGATTTAGTTGACGCGCCATTTGGTGCATCAGCTTGGTTCTCACACGGAAGCTCTTTCCCTGATGAGACTAAAAAATTAGTCGATGAAGCTGACGCTGTAATCAAAGGCCCAATCGGTCTTAGTCATGAAGAGTCAAAGCAGATTCCAATTGATGAGCAACCTGAGCGTGGAGCATTACTTCCAATGCGTGCGCGTATGAATACTTACGCAAACTACCGTCCAGTTTACTTGCCAAAATCACTTGGACATTTTTCGCCGCTAAAAGCAGAAATTGTGGGTGAAGGCATTGATATAATCATGGTACGTGAGTTATTGGGTGGTGTTTATTTCGGCAAAAAAGTAATGGGCATCAATGAAGAAGGCAAACGCTACGTCACTGAAGCACTAGAATACGATGAAGATCAGATTCGTCAAATTCTAGTTAAAGCATTTGAGCTATCTCAAACACGTAAAAAAGTACTACACAATATTCACAAAAGTAACGTGCTGAAATCAAGTGTACTTTGGAATGAAATACTTGATGAAGTTAAAGTTGATTATCCTGATGTTGAAGTAATTCACATGCTAGTTGATGCAGCTGCAACCGCACTATGCTTGCGACCAACACAGTTTGATGTGATGGTAATGGAAAACATGTTTGGCGACATCCTAAGTGATCAAGGTGGCGGAATTTTGGGTTCATTAGGTCTTATGCCTTCAGCATGTATAGGTCCAAAAACTGCTTACTACGAGCCATCACATGGTTCAGCTCCAGATATAGCTGGCAAAGGTATCGCGAATCCTTATTCTGTAATCGGTTCGTTCGCGATGATGCTGGAATATAGCTTCGGAATGGCTGAAGAGTCAAAGAACGTTTGGGATGCGATGCAGGCTGTGTTTGCATCTGGCTATTCAACGTCTGATCTGTCTAAAGAAGGTTCTGGTGTGACTATGTTATCAACAAGTGAGTTTGGTGATAAGGTGGTTGAGCATTTGCAGAGTAATGACTAGTTGCTTAAAGCTCTAATTGATTGATTTAAA
>JBALXO010000145.1:0-6444 GCA_036960615.1 Cocleimonas sp.
CTTCCGAAGCCTGGGGTAGTGGGTTCGAGTCCCGCCGGGCGCGCCATTTACTATTGATTAAACTTAGTTAATTTTATTTATTTTGACTGTCGGCTAAAACCTTCTAAAACTCTAAAAGTTAATCTGTGCCCAAATTGTGCCCAAAACGTGCCCTCTTTAAAAATATAGATTTATTGGCAGTATAATTAGTTGTAAAGAATGAGTTACAGCCTCATCAACTCTATATTACAAAATAGGCCTATTAGTAAATTCACATGCATTTATGATATTGACCTATAAGATATCTCCTAACTTATTAATTCAACCATGCATCATGGAGTCAGAATCTAGCAAATGTACATAATCCACTAAGCTTTCTAGCATCAGATCTATTTATTTTTAAGACTCAATCTGAACGGATGAAGCAACAGGAGTAGCTACCGATATTTTATTTTTTACTTCAGTATAAATATCAACATCGACCTCAGGAACTGAAAGCGTAATAATTAGTGAATACCTTGCTTTCGAATCGTGTCGTTTATGAGATGTACGAGTCTTCCACCAGCCACTTGCAGGAAAGATTGCTATCTGTCCACGTTCGGCAAGCGCAACAGCACTTCCTCGCCAAATATCTTTGTGAATAGAACCCTTGTGACGGTTATCAACACCTACACACCATAATGATTAAAGACCCAAACAGTTCAGCAACACCAGAATGGCCAATGCACATTGACACGGATAAATCCCAGGATTTATTTATACAATGCGATGGCTACGATTTTGCTGGCACGCATATTTTACTAGATTGCTGGGATGCTAAAAATTTAGATAATTTGGAGCATATTGAATCTACCTTACGAACTGCCGTAGAAGTTAGTGGGGCGACCTTATTACACATACACTTACATCATTTTACGCCTAATGGTGGTGTCTCTGGAGTGGGTAAGAGTACATTAGTTGATATTTTAATGGGTCTATTGATTCCTGATTCTGGCAAAATGTATGTTGATAACAATGAAATCACATCTGAACTTTTACATAGCTGGCGTTCACTTATTGCTTATGTTCCACAGGAGACATATCTGTTTGATGGAAGTATTCGATCAAACATGCAATGGATAACTGATAAAAGTTTTGATGATGAAGAAATCTGGTTGGCTTTGGACACTGCTTCTGCAGGTAATTTTGTTCGAAAACTACCCGAACAACTTGGTACTTTAGTTGGTGAACGAGGAGTTAAATTATCAGGTGGGGAACGACAAAGGATAGCTTTAGCACGAGCTTTATTGAAAAAACCTGATCTGTTAATCCTAGATGAAGCAACTAGTTCACTTGATCATCAAAACGAAGAACGTATTCGTAATGCACTTTTAAATTTACATGGAAGTATGATGATGATTATCATAGCGCATAGGGGTAGTACTATTAAGCATGTTGATGCTGTACTTGAATTTGAAAAATAATTAGATCAATTGTTAATATTATATTGATTACTAAAAGATTATTACTATTAGTAATTTCTTGTTAAACTTCAATAATTAACCAACATAAAACATAATAAATTAAAACCTTGGATTAGAGATTTACTTTTCATTTATTTTTCAATGGATAATTTTCATTGCTTTAAAGTGTTTTCAACTTTATTAAATTTTTGTTATTAAGGACTTTTGCAGTATATGGATAAGAATCTTCAATGAATGATAAAAATAATTTAGCTGATACTTATCAGGACGGAGATAAGATTGATTTATTGGAATTGCTCCATATTATTCTGCAAGGAAAATGGCTTATTATATTTTTTGCAGTAATTAGCACAATATTTGCTTTTATATATGCTTATGGACAAGCTCCAATTTACAAGGCAGACGCATTACTACGCGTAGAGGGGCAAAAAGCAACTATTCCTAGCATTGACGATTTAGTAGGACTTTCTCGTAACGATAATTCCATAGGCACTGAGGTGGAAATATTAAAGTCCAGAAAAAATTTGAGTGAAACAGTAGAGGAACTAAATTTAGAAATTATTGCAAATCCTAAAAGAATTAGGCTATTTAGTAATTTATATAAACGTTTTTTTAATGAATATGATATCAATAAACCTCCTTTGCTATGGGAAAAGTTTGACAATTGGGTAGCTAAGTATGCATGGGGTAATGAACTAATAAAAATAGATCAATTAGAAATCCCAGAACATCTAATAAATGAACCCCTAACTCTAATTAGCAGATCTGAAGACACCTTTGATTTGCTTTTGGAAGATCAAGTCATTTTAAAAGGGTCGGTTGGACAAACTGCTACTTCAGCAGATAAAACTATTAGTGTTTTTGTCACCAAATTAAAGGGCCTACCAGGCACGGAATTTAGTGTTATAAAAATATCAAGACGAGATGCCATTCGGTCACTTCAATGGTCTATCTTTGCCGAGGAGAAAGGCTTTGAGAAATCTTATACCGGTATTATATTGCTTTCATTAACTGGGGGAGATCAAGAAAAGATACTTAAAATACTCGATAAAGTAAGTCAAACTTATGTTGAACAAAATAAATCTAGAAGTTCGAAAGAAGCTAGCAATGCGTTAAAATTTCTGGAGGAGCAGATTAAACCAATCAAAAAAGATGTTGATAGAGCAGAAGCAAATTTGAAGTTTTATCTTATTGATAATAAAACTACAAACTTACCACAAGAAACGCAGTTAATTTTAAATATAATCGTTGATATAGACGCCGAACTTCAAAAACTCTCATTTACCAAAAAAGAATTAAGCCAAAAATATACAGATCAACATCCTACAATTCAAGCTCTCAACGCACAAGAAAAGGAACTCATTCTTCGTAAAGAAAAAACGCAGGGTAAAATAAGCAACTTGCCAAAATCACAACAAAAACTGTTTGAACTTGAACGAGGAATTAAAGTTGCAAACTCACTTTACATCGACCTTCTAAATAAAATTCAGGAATTCAGAATTGCTAAAGCCAGTACGGTTGGAAATGCATATATACTTGACGTTGCTGATATTGATACTGGTTTTGTAAGACCCAAAAGGAGAATGATTCTTGCCATTGGGATGTTACTAGGCACAATGTTGGGTGTGGGAATTGTTCTTCTAAAGAAGTTATTTGATCGTAATGTCACCGATCCTGAAAAACTAGAGCAGGCAACAGGTATATCTGTGTATGCGACTATACCAGTTTCTAAGAATGTTAAACTTACAGGTGGTTTTAAAGGCAAAAACAGAAAGCAAAAATCTTTATTAGCCATAGATAATAAGAATGATCAGGCAATTGAGGGCTTACGCAGCCTTCGAACAAGTTTGCATTTTGCCTTACATGAAGCAAAGAATAATATCGTTATGATTACCGGCCCTTCTCCTTATATTGGTAAATCGTTTATTTCATCAAATTTTGCAGCTGTGACAGCCGCATCTGCTAAACGTGTCCTTCTAATTGATGCCGATATGCGCAAAGGTTATTTACACAAATTACTGGATCTTGACTTAAGTCCAGGCTTATCAGATGTAGTTACCCAAAAGTCCACAATTGATGAAGTTATCACTACTGTTAATGTTGGTGATGCAAGTATGGATGTAATTACGAGAGGACAGACTCCACCTAATCCGTCCGAAATACTTATGTATGATGACTTCAAAATATTTTTAGATAAGGTATCAAAAAACTATGATTTAGTATTAATAGATTCGCCACCTATACATGCGGTTACTGATCCGGCTATCATAGGCAGCCACGCTGGCGTTGTATTCATAGTAGTGCATTCTGATACACACTCAATGAAAGAAATAAAACATGCTGTTGCTCGTCTGTCACAAACAGGAATAGATACAAAGGGTTTTATATTTAATGGTTACGTGGCTAATAAGTATGGGTATGGATATAATTCGTACTATGGTGAATATAAATAATATTTTAGTATAACGAATGTCATATTGGACTCATTTATTAATCATCGCTTCTTCCTCCTTTTTACAGTTTCTGTATTTGATATTCTTTAATTCAGGTATTGCAAAGTAATTAGACCAAGATGTGGGGTCCAAAAACGGTTTACAGGATGCTGGAATATAATGTAAGAATAGTAAATGGCAAAAGTTAGATTTTCTTCGGCTTGCTATTCTATCTGGAAACAAATTTGCCTTTCTGAATGGATAAGATGTGAAGATAACTATAATGTTAAGTACAAAATAAAATATGTTCAGAAATAATAACAGCCTTAGTTTTCGAGAACTATGCGATCAAAAGTCCGAGGATTACGGCTATTTAGTATTCTTGTTAGATGTGTTGAGTACCTCACCTCTTCCTAAAAAATACTATAATGAAAAAATTGATCTGGATTGGGACACACTCTTCGCTTCAGCTACAAACACACTTGTTGCTCCTCTCCTGTATCAACGCATAATCGACAGCCAGTTATCAGAGCTTGTCCCAGATGATTTTTTAGAATCTTTACAAGCTGTGTATGATTTAAATTGCCAACGAAATTCGCAGTTAAAAAAAATACTTGAAGATGCTTTGCAAATTTTGAATCAGGGAGGTATTACGCCCACACTTTTAAAAGGTGCCCATGCCCTGTTCGGTTTACTGCCCTATTCAAGCTGTCGAATGATGTCAGACATTGATTTACTGATTCCTGAAGAACAGTTGATTGAAGCAAGAGATCTATTACTCGCTAAAGGTTATTACCATGAAGGCCGCTCCAATGAAGCAAGTGATCTAGATAAATTGTTAGCAACCGAGAATGCGCATATTGCTCCATTGTTTCACCCTAGTGGCTATGGGTATCTGGAACTTCATCGCAGGGCCAATTATGAATCGTATCACCCAGATTTAATCAAGCACTGCTACAGTAATTCCTCGATTAGAAAACTGACCATAGACAACTGTACTTTTTATTCATTCTCGAATAAACATTTGTACCTTTATAGCCAAGCGCACCACTATTACGAAAGATTAGACATATCAGGATACCCGGACTTACGTTTTGCCATTGAGCAGGGCATGTTATTGGATGGATTTAAATCTGGCGAACTACTTGAGATTCATAATTTAATCAGGCAGCTGGACCCAGGTTTTCTTAGCCCGTTCTTATTACTAAATGCTTTAATTAGTGATTTATTTTTATACCCAATAGAAGATAAGTATTGTCATCTTGATTCCAGAAACAGAAATAACTTTAATGATGCGAGATTGCTATTTTTAGGAGACCGTCAGACCGTTTGGAAGCGACAGCTTAAAGTCATAATTAGCGTTGTTCGTTATATAGTCGTTAGACCATTTGATCGAAGTTGGTGGAAGAAAGAGAGAATATTAAACGTGGATTGGTATAAATCACGAGTCGCAGCCTTGGTCAAATTATTAAAAGATTATTCTATACTTCGCTAGCTTCGACCAGATTTTTAATTGCTTCAATTGCAAGATCAAGATTACTGTACTCAAGTGAGTAACACTCAATACCTTCAATCCAGCTAACCAGTGCTTTTATATTGTTTTTTGACAATGGTTTCTTTATCAAACTGTCAGCCTCAATAATTGCACTCAATGCCTCAACTGTGGAAATTTTTTGTAGCGCCACGTTTTCATGTTGTGGCTTATATTTTGGAGTAATGAGGAATCTGCTATGTATTGCCGAAGCCTTGAAATCATACGATGGAGGTTTTAAATATTTAACTTGCAGGTTATTTCTTCCATAGACTTCAAGGTCATTTATTTCTGGGTACCATTTCTGCAACACTGCCCACGATCCAGATTTAATACACATATTGACAGGAATAGGTGTAATCAAGCGGTTTTTTAATAAGGGTAAAACATCATCATTCAGATAAGCAAAGCCTGATTTAACAAGTGCTGAAGTAAGCGTTGATTTTCCACTTCCACCGACAGAAGGAAACAAGATAGCCTGGTCTTCGTAACAGATGCCCCCCGCATGTAAAATGGCAATCCACTCGTTATGGTTGCACGCAAGCTCTGTAACTGCCCTGTGCAGCATTACGGGAATATGCGAACTGGATTGAGCAATCTCTAACACCCTGTCATTCAGGCAGATTAAAAACTCTTCTTCCGATTTGATAATATAAATCTCGTAATCAACTAGAGGTGTTATATCTTTAATAATTAGATGATTAAAGATTATTTCTATTTGTTGAAGACTTGGAGTGTCGTTGCTATTAACTTTTATTAATAATGAAGGTAGTTGAATGTAAATGTGATGTTGATAGGATATTGTGCTATCCAAAACAGGCATTATTTTATCAGGTTCTTTTTTTTCAGCATAAGGTGTATCAGAAAAAATACTGATCCAGTATTTTATAGTTGATTCTACATCTTGATGAGCAACATCAAATGAGACATTGAACGCGGAAGATATTTCCTTACTTATTTCCTTTATTGAAAGACTTTCTGTGACATATAGCTCCCAGATAATAGTCGATAATTCATTTAGAAAATGAATATTATGACT
>JBALXO010000147.1:0-6433 GCA_036960615.1 Cocleimonas sp.
GCGAGTTAGTGTTTTGTCGTTCATCTTCATCGACTCCCGAAATATAATCAGTAATTATGGCAGATATATTTGATGACACTAAATGAAGGTATTGTTTAATAAAAGCTAAATAGGAATTTATCTACTTGCCTCTCATTAAGCCACTTGCGATGAGTTAACAAAATTTTTTAATCGAAATGACAAAAATATTTTACTGTCAATTTTTAATAAAAATGGCGAGTATCATAAAAATAGTATTTATTAACCATTAAAGAGAACATCATGAATACTTACTCTGTTTCACCATCGAGTAATGACAACGCGTTGAATAACGAATTAGCTGAGTTTGACTTATCTCACCAAAGCCAATTTGCTCATTTAAAACATTCCAGAGACAGAGCAAATGTGGCGGGTCATTATAAACAAGCAAGTAAAAAAGCGCGTAAAAAGTTACGTAATGTTTTTGACGACGATGACTATGAAATTGAAGAGTGAAGTTTTTCCAGGTATATCAAAGTAAAAATTAGTCTTCTATAAAATAGCGATTAAGATCATTAAGCGAAAGATTTTGCTCCCTGATGATCTTTAGTTTATTAGCTAAATCAGTAAAACTTCTCAATCGATACTAGAGCCTTAACCTTCCTTATGGCTTTACCCCCATTAATCAAGTGACAATAGCACTCTTAGAAAGGTATCAAAAATACCAAATAATCGCCCTATGCTAAGTGTTCCTATCGAGAGCTGAACTTACTTTTATACGAAAATATATTTGACACATATCACACAAATTTAAATTACTGTCACGCGTATATTACTTCAACCTAAGACAGGTGAATATAAGCTGATAAATATTTTTAATAATTGAATTGGTAAAAAAATATTGTTAATGTGTTGTAATAAATAAGTATTAAGCCTTTCAAAATAATTAGTTAAGCAAAGTTTGATAAAGCTTTAACGGAACAGTAAATGAAAAAAACAGTTATATTTTTATGTGTACTCACACACATCCTTTTGTCAGCAATTATAAACTTAGCTAATGCTCAACAAGCAAAATTAGTAAAACAAGGTGAATGGGGATCAGATCTATACAGACAGATTATTACGCTAAATAATTATTATTATGCAACCACTAATTCAGATCAAATTGACATTATTGATCCAAGTAAAACAGGGGTTGAATCATTTATCGGACAAATAGACTTAGGGTCTGAAATTTTTTCAATACAAGCACACAATAATCAATTAGTTGTGGTCACTGAAACTAAATTATCAATATACGATATATCAAATACTAAAGACTTAATCCTAAAATATTCGATTGCTGTAAAAGGACATTCTAATCATACGGCTTTGTTGAGCAGTGATAACATTTATTATTTAGATGCAGATAATAAATTTTATGTCATCAAGGAAAATAATGACGCATACAGTATTGAAAAGGTGATTAACTCAACGCTCACCAATGACTATCACGCAATTCATCTTTTTTTGAGTGATAGCTATTTTTATGCTTTAGGGCAATATAATGAAGATAGTAAGTATATTACCAAAATAGAGAAGTACCGTATTTCAGATAATAGCTTTATCGAAACGGTTGAGTCAGAGGCTATCGGTTATTTATATGATATAACATATGCAAGCTCAGAACGTTTTATCATTGCAGCAGCTAATAAGTTGAGCTTGGTAAATATCACAAATAATAAGCTTAATATATTAACCAGTTTTGCCGATGATGGGTACTCAAAGGTTTTCCAACTGGCGTATAAAGATAAGGTACTTCATGCTTTAAGCTGGAGCAGAGAGCTATACACCTATGCTATCGCCGATGATAACCTCGTTACTTTACTCTCAGAGGATCCCTTATACAGCTACTTAGCTGATGCTAGTTCTTTCTCTCAATTAAAGTGGTTCGGTGAGAAGTTAACTGCACTATCAGTTAATGAAGGCATTATTGAAGTTGAATTCTTAAACGGTGGCTTTGACAACATTAAATATTTTTACAACCAAACGGGAAGAAGTTTAGGTAGAGGTATTATTAAAGATAATCATTATTTATTACCTCGTACCAATCGGATTGATGTGATTAATATTTCAGACAAAGAAAACATTACTTTGCATAAACAACTTAATATCAATGCTCAGAAAATCACCCCGCATCAAGGCAGTTTTATATTAAATAATAATGACTCGTTAGCACGACATAAATTAACAGACGAATTCGACCTTATTCAAGAAAGCACTGTAAATTATAATAATGACGAGTATTTATATAAATCAATTCAAAGTGAAAACTACATCTATAACCTCACAGATAACGGTACTCAATATTTATCGAGGTATGATATTTCAACACTGAGTTCTATTTATGAAAGTGCTGTTAAAGCAAATTTTCCCAGCTTAAATAACATTGCTTGCCCTGGTGTTAGTGCTTTGGGGTTCGTCAATAATAAAATACTCGCATTTGATAATTGTTTAGTCGGTATGCATGTTTTCAAAAATATTGATAATGAAAACTTTACCTATGATCAATTTATAACCATGCCTGATAGCTATTTAAAAGGAGTAGTATCAAAGAATATTATTTACATGGCCGCAGCAGATAAACTCACTACCTTTTTACTTTCAAGTGAAAATGAGCTTGTAGCGATTAATACCTACAACATAGTTTGGGATGCTAATTATAGCAACTCGATAAATATTGAAACTGTTGGAGATTATTTAATTGCCTATGTATTTGATAAAGTCCATTTATTTGATCTAACAATCAAAGAAGAACCTAAATTCCTTTCCACGTATACAACTCAAGAATGGGAGTTTATAGAGACTAAATTTCAATATTTGGACGACACATTAATCACTATGGCGAATGGCAGTATTCAATTTTATCAAATCAATAAAGCACCTACTGCACATATAGACCAACTGACCATCAGCGAAGATTCATCTTCTGAGCCCTTACTAATCTTCGCTGATCCTGAATCAGATGTGATGACATTTACCATTAGCAAGGTAACAACTAACGGAGAAGCTACTGTTGATGAGCTTGGCCTTGTTTACACACCAAATAGCAACTTTAACGGTACAGACACCATCACGATTAAAGCTCAAGATATTCATGAAAACCACATTGAACATCAAGTTAATATAACCGTCATCCCCGTTAACGATGCACCTACAATAAGCACAAGTAACCTCATCACTAATGAAGACACTGACTTGGTTGTACAAATAGAAGCAGGTGATGTTGATGGAGATGTCTTAAGTTTTACTTTAGATAAAGCGCCATCGCATGCAAGTGCATCACTTAGCGTTACAGGTGAATTAAGCGTACAACCTGACGCTAACTTTAACGGTAGCGACGTTATCTCTATCACAGTTACAGACACCAACGGTGGAAGTTATAGTACTGATATTTCCTTATCAGTTGCCCCTATTAATGATTCTCCTATAGCGAGTAATCTTAATTTCACCTTAATAGAAGATAGTATTCTAGAGACGACACTTGAGACTAGTGATATAGAAAATCAATCAATTACAGTTGAAGTGTTAGATAAAAGCTCAGTTAATGGCGAGTTAACCTTATCAAGTGAAGGTGCAATTTATTACACACCTCTAGCGAACTATCATGGAGGTAGTAGTTTTAAAATTCGTTTAATCGATAGCGAAGGTGCAAGCTCTGAACATGATGTTTCGTTAACTATAACCCCTGTAGATGATCTGCCTGTGGTATCTGATGAGAGTTTTTCATTAGTACAAGGTGGTATTAAATCCGGTGGTTTACCTGTAAAAGATATTGATGAAGAGACTCTGACTTATACTGTCGCCACTAACGTTAGTCATGGCACATTAACGCTGTCAACCAGTGGTAAGTATAACTATACTCCTGAAGCAACATACTCTGGCAGTGATTCATTTACTTATAATGTTTCAGACGCGGCCAACACTGTACAGGGTAAAGTAACGTTTAGTGTGCAAGCCAAGTCAGTAGAAACTGAGAGTTCAAGTTCTGAAGGTGGCGGTAGTATTAACTTTGCACTGATACTTTTATTAATGTTGAATGTCGCTTATCGTTATAGAATAACAAGCGTATTTAAATAAAAACTGATGAATAATTATTAGCAATTCAATTTAGATAGTTGTCCCACCCTTTCGATAAAAAGCCTTAACAGAAATGTTAAGGCTTTTTTTTGCTGAAATAAAGCTTATGGCTACACTAAAAATTATTAGGTATGGCCGCAGACTCATAAATTGACTCAACTACATGTTACTTTGGTGCATCTGTGCATCATAAACTGACAAAAGTTGTATAAAAGATCTTAAAATAAATTCAAGCACTTGATATTAAACAACTTAATTTACTGGCATGAATACTGCGTTATTCTTTTAAATATATCCTCTTATTTCCTTTGATTTGAATAAAGTGAGAAAAAAAATATTATCTTCACCAAAAATAAGTAATAAAAATCAAGATATAACTGCCAAATTAAAAGTATTACTTGCAGAAAATAACCCTATAAAAGCACAAGCATTAATGAGCGTTCTCTCTAATGCAGAATATGACATTTATCACATTGGTCATTCTGGCGTACCTTTGCTTAGAGATGTAGAACAACTAAACCCTGATGTCATCATTATAGATATTGAATCACCTAATAGGGATATGCTTGAAAACCTTAATCAAATTTCTCAATTCGCTCCTAAACCTATAATAGTTTTTTCAGAACAACAAAACACTCACACCACCATTAATCAGATGGTTAAATCAGGTGTCAGTGCCTATGTTGTTGGGGAAGTTAACCAAACAAGGGTGAAATCTATTATTGATGTAGCGATAGCAAGATTTGAGGTTTTTCAGGGGCTCAAACGAGAGCTTGCTGACACCAAACAAAAACTATCTAGTCAAAAAAACATTGATAAAGCTAAGCGTTGGCTAATGGAAACCAAGCAACTATCTGAAATAGATGCTTATCATTTCATTCGAAAAATAGCGATGGACAACAGTCAAAAAATGGACGACGTTGCTAAGAATATTCTATCTGTCGCCAGCATTTTTTAGTGGGTTTAAAAAATTTAGAGAATAAAAATTATGTTTACTATTGAAAAGAAAAATATAACGCTCGGTTTCATGCCATTAACTGATAGTGCTCCGGTAGTCATTGCTTATGAAATGGGTTTTTTTCAAAAATGGGGGCTTAACGTTAACTTAACCAAACAGAACTCTTGGTCAACGTTAAAAGACAAACTACATACTGGAGTCATTGATGCTGCACAAATGTTAGCACCTATGCCCATTGCCAGTAATTTAGGTTTATACGGTAAAAAATCAACGGTGATCTCTCCAATAATATTAAGTCGCAACGGTAATGGCATAACATTATCGACTAAACTCTATCAAAAAATATTATCACAACATCAGAGTAATGAAATCAGCATGCCATTTACGGCAAAAATTCTTCGCCCGGAAATAGAACAGCGTAAGAAATCAGGCGATAAATTAACTTTTGCAGTCGTTTTTCCTTATAGCTGTCACTATTATCAACTGATTGAGTGGCTTAAAAAAAGTGAGATTAAACTCACAGACATTACTTTATTAATTGTTCCTCCTTCAGACATGGTGCCTGCTATGCACTCAGGTGATCTCGATGGCTTTTGTGTGGGTAGTCCTTGGAATGCCAAAGCCGTAAGAGAAGGTGTGGGTATTACCGGTGTTACTTCCTCTGATTTATGGCAAGACTGTCCTGAAAAAGTCCTGGGATTAATGTCTGATTGGCAAAAACAACACCCGCAAACAACATTAGCTTTGGTGTCAGCTTTATATGAAGCATGTCAGTGGCTTGAGAATATCCCTAATCGTTTTGAAGCAGCTCGATTATTGAGCCGCGCAAAATATTTAGATACCCATATCGACGTAATCGCGCCCTCGTTACTGGGCAGTTGCCTAACTATTAATAATTCCGCGCCACGTAAAGTGCCCACTTATCAACAATTTTCTACGTTAGGCGATCCTAAGTTCAACACGCCAGCTCATCATTATGGTGAGAACATTGCCCAACTAATGCAAGCGTGTGGCCATATAAACACGCAACAAAGAGCAGGTTTAAACATTGCTTCAATCTACAGAGAAGATATTTATCAAACGGTTATTAATACCCTTAAACCGAACAAGCCCTAATATTGACCACAACTGAAAAACCAATATAAACACCAAAACAGTGCAAATGCTCCCCTATCTTGCGCCAAAACAGGTAAAACGTTTAACTAAAAAACCAACAAAGCCACTAAGCTATTGATAAAAATCAATATAATTTATTGGCACTAAATGTGCTGTATTACTTGTAGTGTTTTCATGTTGATTCAACCAATAAAATTGAACATAAATGAAAACTGACTAAAAAATTTATTTCGTTAAAACTAATCGCACTGCAACGACGTAGTCATTATTAGTTTGGCATTG
>JBALXO010000148.1:0-6299 GCA_036960615.1 Cocleimonas sp.
TCTTTTTTTACGCTTTCCGTGAAAGCAAATTTTGTAAAATTCTGATTCATAATTATCACCTCTATTTTATTTCTTTAAGTATCTGAATTGAAATAGGTTCCGATTAACTTTTAGATCATCAAACGGATTTCAATACAGTCACATCGGATTGCCCGCCGCCAGCACTATATGGCAGATAAAAATCTACCAATCTATCTCTATAATCATCATGGTCAGTTGCAGTTGCTTTAAAAGCTGAGGTTTCTAACATTGCGTTGTACCAGCGATAATATCGAACCCAAAGTTCACCCTCAGTTGGCAAATTGAAATTTCGGTAGTGTTCTAACAACACTTCGATTCGGTAGGCAATTGGAATCATTGAAATATCCACGGCGCCCACATCGATACCAGAAAAGAAAGGACCATCACTATGTATTGATCCCGCAAATGAAACCAAACCTGTCATCATTTTAGCGAGTGCTTCATCTTGAGCTGTTCCAGCTTTATTTGCCTTCAAGTAACGATAGAAATAAGGTGTGATGTTATTGCTAATATGATCTATCCAATACTTTTGCTCGGCTCGTTGACTCGGTTTACCAGAGAATATTGGAATTTTATTTGGATATAAATCATCTAAGTACTCTAGTATCCGGTTTGATTCGAGGACAGTGGATTCCTTTGCACTTTCATCGGAATCAACGATAACGGGAACCATCGCCGTATCTCGGGATACTCCTAACCACCATTCAGTTTTATTGTATGGATCAACTTCATCATAATCGAAGTCAATTCCTTTATGCTCCAAGGCCATCCATGCACGTTGTGCAAACGGGCAGTACCACGCGCTATATAATTTCATTTGTTATCTCCTTTTATAAGAATATTCATCAAAGCTTTCACCGTAGGTGAAATAATAAGAACGACCGGAAAAGCGACCAAAAAAGCAAAAACCCATGTTCTTAACCAAATAGAAACAAGACCTTCAACTAAACCAACATTTAAAATATTGATACTTAGCGACATGATTCCAGACATAAGAAATGCCATGATAAATGCGAACAAAACACCTTGATATTTTTGATCGATCATTATTGAAAACCACCACTTTTGATATGCATTGCTAATGTTGTGCTATTGATCAAATACACAGCTTAATGAGAAGAGTCATTCCATACGTGTTTTGAGAAAACTTCATCCAAATCTGTATGGAAAATATGATTGGTATAATTGCTGATAGTTTTCACCGCAATGGCGTGAATAACTTCAAGAATGGCTGTTTCCTGATAGCCTGCCTTTAAAAATAGATCGACATCAGTCTTGCTTGGTAAACCACGTTTTGTAAGCATTACTTCTGTAAAGACACTTAGCGCTCTTAGTTTTATTTCAGGAATTTCATTGGAATCGCGTATAGCATCCGTTACTTCTGTAGGCACACCAGAAACTGCTTCTGCTAGAAAGCTATGTGCTGCCATACAATATTCGCAGCCATTTGAGTGACTGATAGTAAGGAAAATGACTTCCTGTTCAGCTGGACTAAATCCAGATTCCTCACGAAAAGCTGCATAGCCTTGCAGATAAGTATTTAAAAGCCCTGGTGAATGAGCCATAGCCTTATACATATTAGGTATAAAACCCATCTTCTTCTGTGTGGCTTCTAACAGCTCTTTAGCTTCTGCTTGTGCATCAGTCACGTTTAGAAGGGATAGTTTTGTTTTGTATTCAGATAACATAATATTTTTACTCGTAAGTTGTTAAAGATAAAATTTAGATATTGGTCTGTTTATAAATCAAGTTCAGACAATTCAGGATATTCATCAGGACGCCGACCGAGAGGCCAATGAAACTTTCGTTCAGCTTCGCAAATACCAAGATCATTAATACTTGCAATGCGTAATCGCATTAAACCGTTATCTTCAAATTCCCAATTTTCGTTTCCGAATGAACGAAACCAGTTTCCTGAATCGTCATGCCATTCATAGGCAAAACGCACAGCAATTCGGTTGTCTTTATATGTCCAAAGTTCTTTGATTAATCGGTACTCTTGCTCTTTTTTCCATTTGTTTTGTAGGAACTGTTCGATGTTGTTACGGCCCACAATAAATTCAGATCGGTTACGCCATTTACAGTCAGGGGTATAAGCTTGAGAAATTATCTCTGGGTTACGTGTATTCCAACCGTCTTCTGCCAAACGAACTTTTAAAGCTGCGCTGTCCCTATTGAAGGGTGGTAAAGGAGGTCTATTAATATTTTCCATTGTCATTCTCCAAAATAAGTTATTCATTTACAGAGTGGGAGAAAATAGAACTTCACTAGTAATGATGTTCTATTTCCTCTAACTCTGAAAAATATCTATTTATTTCGCAACAAGCTTTGTTGTCATGAAATTGCGAATGTAGTCGGCGATTGTTTGCCCATCTTCTTCCAAAGCGAAATGTCCGGTGTCTAATAGATGGAACTCAAGGTTTTTTAAGTCACGTTTGTAAGGATGTGCGCCTTCAGCTGGGAAGATATAATCATTCTTACCCCAGACGATTAATGTCGGTGGTTGATGATCACGAAAGTAGGTTTGCCACTCAGGATAATGTGGCACATTGTTTTGATAATCATAGAACAGTGCTAATTGAATAGATGGGTTGCCATCACGAGTTAGGTGACGTAAATCAACATTCCAGTTATCAGGACTGATAGTGCTAGCATCTCTTACACCATGAGTGTATTGCCACTTCAATCCATCAGGTGATATGAAACCAGCTAGTGGTTTAGCATTCTTGTCTGTTTTGTCTTTCCAGTAGCTACGGATTGGATCCCAAAACTTGAGCAAACCTTCATCATAGGCATTACCATTTTGCACGATCAGTGAAGTGATTTTCTCTGGATTTTTTGACGCTAAACGTAATCCAATAGGTGCGCCATAATCCATTAAATACACACTGTATTTATCGATACCCAGCTTATCTACGAAACCTTCCATAGTGTTTGCGAGATTATCAAACGTGTATTCATATTTATCCATCGCGGGCTGGGCGCTATTACCAAATCCTGGGTAATCAGGTGCCACTAAATGAAAACGGTCTGATAAGGCAGGAATCAGATTACGAAACATATGCGATGAAGTTGGGAAACCATGTAGCAATAAAATTGTTGGCGCATCTTTAGGGCCAGCTTCTCGATAGAAAATATCGACTCCATCTACATTAATAGTCTTATGAAGGGTTTGTGACTGTGAATTATTTGTTACTTCTATTTCTGCTGCTTGCGAACTCGAATAAATAAGAGCAATGAGTAATAACAATAATGCGAATAATGATTTTAATATGTTGTTTGCGGTATGCATTGGTAACTCCTGTAATGATTAGTTATGACAAAAAAATGTGCTGTCATACATATCATTGCAACAGGTGTGCCAACTTTTATAATTTCATTAAGATACTGATATAAATAGATAAATTAAATAATACCTACGATAATAAATTAACGATTTATCGTGATTAGCGATACCTCGTAACTAAGCTTACGAAATGCTGTGCTAACTAACCTTTATGATTGAACTCGTATATTGATTCGAGAATTGTTGTAATCTGATTCAATCTCTTCAATCTATTTAGCCAAAACCACTTAAAGTGGGGGGGTGTCTTTTAAAGATATTAGAACGCTCCTAATAATTGGATATTATTAACTCTATTAATTAATACGAAAACTATTAAGTAAACTCTGATTCCTTCCCTATACTTATTCTATTAGTAATCACATTCGGAAATGATCATGGCAATTGAGGAAAAAGAAACAGCACGTGACTCATTAACTGAAGTTAAAATCACCGACGAGCTTCTGCTCACTAGGCACCAACACGAACTTATCCTTGAAGCTGCAGGTGAGGGTATTTACGTCCTTGATCAATTCGGAATGACCACCTATATGAATCCTACAGCGGCACAGCTGCTTGGTTGGTCACTGGAAGAACTGATTGGTAAACCTAATCATTCCATGGTTCATCATACTAAAACAGACGGTTCCCATTATCCAAAACAGGAATGTCCCATCTACGCAGCCTTCAAAGATGGCGCGGTCCATCATGTTGATGATGAAGTCTTCTGGCGCAAAGATGGTAGTAGTTTTCCTGTCGATTACACGAGTACACCTATTATTGAAGATAAGCAGCTTGTAGGTGCAGTAGTTGTTTTCAAAGATATTACTGAACGTCGAGAGGCAGAACAGGCTTTAGAAAAAGCCCATGCTGAAGTTGAAAGCATGAAAGAACGTTTGGAATACGAAAATGTTTATTTGCAGGAAGAAATCAGATCTCAGCACAACTTCAAGGAGATCATAGGGCAGAGTAAAAATATCCTAAATACACTCAAGCAGATAGAAATGGTCGCACCCACTTACGCGAGCGTATTAGTTACTGGCGAATCTGGAACGGGAAAAGAATTATTAGCCCGAGCAATCCATGAACGAAGTGATCGCAGCGATCGTCCAATGATTCGTGTTAACTGTGCAGCGATACCACAAGAGCTATTTGAAAGTGAATTTTTTGGTCATGTGAAAGGTGCATTTACAGGTGCTTTGAAAGATCGCGCAGGACGTTTTGAACTGGCAGATGGTGGAACTATCTTTCTCGATGAAGTCGGTGAAATTCCACTGGAATTACAAAGCAAGTTACTACGCGTTCTGCAAGAAGGAGAATGTCAGCGTGTTGGTGAAGAAAGACCTCGTCAAATAGATGTTCGTGTAATAGCTGCTACTAATAAAGATTTAAAAGCGGCGTCAGAAACTCAAGAATTTAGAGAGGATCTTTATTACCGCCTAAATGTTTTTCCTTTGGAGGTTGCCCCGCTTCGGGATAGAAAAGAAGACATTCCCTTACTTGCATCATATTTTATAGAACTCATAAGTGGCAAACTAAATCGCCCGCAACCAAAGCTTACACAAGGTAATATTCAACAATTGCAAGCTTATGACTGGCCTGGAAATATACGTGAGCTGCAAAATCTAATTGAAAGAGCAATCATCCTTAGTATGGACGGCTCTTTGCAATTCCAACTTCCTGGAGGAAATCAGGCTTCCAACTCTGACTTATTTATTGCACCTGCTTCAGGCACATCGGATAACGAAACTAATTATTACACCGAAGCTGAACGTCATAATCGTGATCGAGATAACATCCTCGCAGCATTGAATCATGCTGATTGGAAAATTTCTGGTACTGGCGGGGCCGCTGAATTACTAGAAATAAAACCCACAACCCTCGCTTCAAGAATGAAAACTCACGGCATCGCAAAACGGTAATCAACTCTAATTAACAAGCTAGTAATTGATCATTTCCACGATTAATCCATGTTTTGATGGTTCCCAGAGGCTTTCCCATAATGTTCGATAGCTCTTGATGCGTATAGCCATAGATACGTGAAAATATAATACATTTTCTTTGCTCTGGATTAAGCTTATTTAAACGCTGGTCCAAGTTCTTGATCTCTTCAACAAAATCAGTTTGAGTTTCAAGGCTCAAATTCATGTCACTAACGACAAAGTCTTCACCCTCATAAGTGCTTTCAACCTCATCTGGTCTACTCGAAAATGAGCGCTTAGCATCCAAAGCAGTATTACGGGTTATCACAGACATCCATGCAATTGCATTACCTTGACTTGAATCATAACGACTAGCTTTATCCCATATTTTTATATAAGACTCTTGTAACACTTCTTCTGCCAAGCTCGGACGTCTCATATAACGCAAAGCCAAGTTATACAACTTGGTAGAAGTCTGTTCATATAATTCTTTAAATGCTTTTTGATCTTTCTTAGCACTTAGCTTTAATAGTTGATTTAGATTTTCCATTTTTTTCACCTATGTCCGTATAACCATTTAAAAGAGAGACTCATCGCTTCTCTGTGTAATTGTTGATTTATCATTAGTGCATTTGAAAGCTTGCTGATAAATAAACGTCTTACTGATACATAGCAATGCCCGTGCCAACTATTTAAAACACTGTAAAATATTGTTTATAAAGGATATTATCGCTATTTCACATGCGTAATTTTTTAACGAAAAATCGTTAATAACAATAAAATGGGTAATAAAAACGAAATTTTGGGAGAATGAAAAAGAGAGACTTTAAAGTCGAGGACAAAGTGTGGATGAATTGCTAGCAATGCAATATGAAGAGCGGTTTCCATTTGTAATTAACACATAACAAGGAGCTCGTTCGGACACAAGTTCCGCTGCAATTCGTTTGTACCGCACAACTTAGACGTTATGAAATCAGTGAACAAATATCGGTAGATTATTTTTTCAGTTTTAACTTACGCCACTGCCAAGGTGG
>JBALXO010000149.1:0-4687 GCA_036960615.1 Cocleimonas sp.
TTTTTATATATCATATTCTTATTGCCGGGTGTGTTTGCCCTTATTTGGTATGGATGGGATTACGCCGCTGATTCGTGGCGATATAAAGAAGTTAGTTGGAGCAGTCCTGCACGAACTCAAATTTATTTTTTCAAAACACTCATTCCATTAGCCGGATTCCTAGTATTACTTCAAGGAATAGCTGAAATAATGCGCTGTATTTCTTGTATACGAACTGGTGAATGGCCTCCGCGTTTACATGATGTTGAAGAAACTGAAGTGATGTTAGCCAATCAAGAAGAACAAATGGAAGAAGCTGAGAAAATCAAGCAAGAAATAGAAGAGTCAATGAAAGGGGAAGAAAAATGACAGATCCACAAATCGCAATAATGATGCTGATCTTATTCATCATTATTGTATTGCTCGGTTTCCCTATTGCATTTACCTTAATTGCCATGGGTTTAGGCTTTGGTTATTACGCCTATGCTAAAGAAGACCAAATGGACCATATTTTTGGTAATAATATCTTCGACTTGTTTGTATCGAATACCTTCTCGGTTATGTCAAATGAGGTTTTGGTGGCCGTCCCGCTGTTCTTATTTATGGGCTATGTAGTAGAACGCGCGAACATTATAAACCGATTATTTTTTAGTATTCAGATAGCCACACGTCACGTGCCTGGTTCTATGGCGATAGCTGCATTAGCAACTTGTGCCCTATTTGCAACTGCTACAGGAATAGTAGGAGCCGTTGTTACGTTAATGGGCTTACTTGCTTTACCCGCTATGCTTAAAGCAGGCTACGATAAGAAACTTGCCGCAGGTGTTATTTGTGCAGGTGGAACGTTAGGTATATTAATCCCACCGAGTATTATGTTGATTGTTTACGCTGCGATTGCTCAAGTATCACCAGTGCGTTTATATGCAGCTGCGCTCTTCCCGGGAATCTTGTTAGCCAGCATGTATATGATGTACGTAGTCATACGTGCAACGCTTAACCCTAGTCTAGCTCCTAAGCCAAAAGCAGAAGACATACCGCCAATGGGAATGATTATTTGGCAATTACTTACGTCATTTGTACCGTTGTTTGTTTTAATTTTAGGTGTTTTAGGTTCAATACTAGCAGGTATTGCAACGCCTGCAGAAGCAGCAGGCGTTGGTTCATTAGGTGGACTGGTCTTAGCGGCTATTTATCGCTCGCTATCTTGGCAACGCCTAAAAGAAGCGGTTTATTTAACCGCTAGAACATCAGCGATGGTGTGTTGGTTATTTGTTGGTTCTTGGACCTTTGCTTCGGTATTCTCCTATTTAGGTGGTCATCAATTAATAGAGCATTGGATCTTAAGTATGGATCTAGGTCCGATTCAATTCTTAATCATCGCTCAATTGATTATCTTCTTCTTGGGTTGGCCCCTAGAATGGAGTGAAATTATTATTATTTTCGTTCCAATCTTCTTGCCGTTACTTTCACATTTCAATATTGATCCATTATTTTTCGGAGTGTTGGTGGCGCTTAATTTGCAAACCTCATTCTTGACCCCGCCCATGGCCATGTCCGCCTACTACTTAAAAGGTGTAGCGGGCACAACGGTTGAATTGATTGAGATCTTCAAAGGAATTATGCCGTATCTGTTTATTGTCATATTTGCGATGTTCTTGATGTATCAGTTCCCGCAAATAATACTATGGTTACCTGTATACCTCTTTGGATAACAGAAACTTGATTAAGTAATATTTGATCAATTGAATGTTGGATAACTAACGTCGAAAAAGCGACGTTAGTTAAATAAGTTTGAATAAAAAGAAAACAAGAGTAATAAAGAATAATGAGCATTATTGAAATGAGCGTAACTGCTTCGGCAGCTGCGATACAAGCAGGCGAGTTAACATCGGAAGAGTTAGTTAAAGCCTACGTTGATCAAATAGATGCTCATGAAGCGACTGTTGAAGCGTGGGAGCATTACGATGCTGATTATGCGTTAACGCAGGCGCGTGATGCTGATATGTTACGCAGAAAAGGCCAACAAACGGGCCCGCTTCACGGCATACCCATTGGTGTTAAGGATATCTTTGACACGCATGATATGCCCACAGAAGACGGCACAATCATCCATAAAGGTCGAACGCCTGCTGACGACGCGTCAAGCGTTGAGCAGTTACGCCAAGCAGGCGCGGTGATTATGGGTAAAACGGTCACGACTGAGATGGCTGTATTACACCCTAGTCGAACAAAAAATCCGCATAACCCTGAATATTCACCCGGTGGATCATCAAGTGGTTCTGCCGCTGCTGTTGCAGCGAATATGGTGCCCTTAGCGATCGGAACTCAAACTAATGGTTCGGTAATTCGTCCTGCCTCTTATTGTGGCGTGGTGGGTTATAAACCCACTCATGGTTTGATCTCTCGTTATCGTGTGTTACTGCAATCATTAAACTTTGATCATGTCGGCGTGTTTGCAAGAAGCGTTGACGATGCAGCATTACTCGCTGAGCAAATGATGGCTTACGATAAACGCGACCCGAGCATGAAAGTACGAATGCCACCTAAGTTGTTGGCAACGATTGCAGAAGGTCCACTCGTTCCACCCAAGTTAGCGTTTGTGAAAACACCTGCTTGGGATACACATGCAGATAATGATGTAAAAGAAGGATTCACTGAAATTGCTAATTTCTTGGGAGACTCGGTTGAAGAACTCGATCTCACCCATTTATTAGAAGAAGTACCACATTGGCATAAGATCATTATGGAAACAGATATCGCGAAAAGCTTCAATCGCGACTATAAACAACATAAAGATCAATTGAGTGATAGCTTACGCGAATTGATTGAACGTGGTCGCAAAACTTTAGCGATCGAATACAATCATGCTGTCGACCATATCGGTGCACTGAATACCGCGATGGATGAAATCATGTCTGAATACGATGCAATCCTTACTCCTGCAACAACGGGTGAGGCACCAAAAGGATTCGAGACAACAGGCGATCCAATCTTCTGCACACCATGGTCATTCTGCGGTATGCCTGCAGTCACGTTACCGTTAATGCAAGGATCAAACAATATGCCTTTAGGCATTCAATTAACCTCGGCCAAAGGCGACGATGCACGACTGTTACGCACCGCCGATTGGTTAACAAAAAAAGTAAATGAAGGAATTTAAACATGGGTAATATAATTTCAGCCATACTTTCTCTTGTCGTTATCACCGCCTTTCTGGGTGGCTTGGCTTATTCAATCTGGGAAAATACCGAAGACATCGCCTTTCCTGTGATTGTCGCAATTATTTTAGCAATGGCATATCGCAGTGCTTATGATGAGTTTAAAGAGCGAAACGATGTTTAGAGTCGCTGATGTTTAGACTGATCTAAACAGACAATATAAGTACTCAAAAGACACCCCCCTACTTTTATGCCTTTTCAATTAAAAAAGGTTAAAAAGTAGGGAGGTGTCTTTTTTTGTAAAAATAACTTGTAAATCTAAATGAGAATCATTACTATTTAATCTCTTTCAGCAAAAGTAGATAAATATGAAAACGGATCTCGGTCGAATAGAAGTCCCCGTAAAAGACCTAATGCGAGGTAATAAAAATATCGTTTTATTGCATGATGAAAAACGTTATGCGCTAACTATTACCCGTCGCGGAAAGCTCATTTTAACTGCTGATGAAAAAGCACAATCGGCGAAAATATCAATACAAAATAATATTTAACAAAATACTAAACAGAACCAGCTCTTAGAGACGATAAAGATTAAGTTCCTTTTTCTTTATCATTTACATCAAGCCAATACACTCTTTAACCTCCTAAAGAGAAATGTATAGCCAGATCTTTTTAATCCCGCAGCTAAACATTACTGCGACTAACAAAAGGTTTGAATCATGAAACTCGTATCACTAAATATCCAAATCAACGCATGGTTAGACTGTAGCCACCCATTCATTTCATTGCACAACAAAAATGACGGCGACTTAATGGCTTACTTTAATGCTGACAAAATTAATAGCTTGATTGATGGTGGTGAAATCACCGTTGAAGAATTGCAGTCGAACAGTTTAGATAGCCAGATAGAAACGATTTCGACGTTGCTAACTATCAAGCAACAAGATGCCATTTATAGACGATTACAAGACACGCGTTTTGTAATTAAACAAACTGACAAAGAAGTTAATAATCACACTCAAAACAATGTGCAATCGATTAGAGACAAAGAGCCAAGTGATGATATTTTGTTTCCCTTTCTTGGTTTAAGTACGGCCTAGAACAAGGATTATTTTTAATATAAAAAGACACCTCCCACCATTATGCCTATTTCCAATTTAAAATAGCTAAAAAGTAGCGAGGTGTCTTCTAAACTATCTATATTTCAATTATTTACCAAGCGCTTTACCAACACGTCGAGGATCAGCACCACCCTCTAAGCCATTTTTAGTTCGTATAATTCCGTGTAGACCAGAATTCAAATCGCGCACGCTGACTTTATGGCCTTTGGCTTCAAGTGCTTCTCTTAAACCAGCCGCATCGGTATCTTGTTCTAAGTCTGTACTGCCATTGCGATTCACAAAGTGCGGTAGGCTAATTGCCTCCTGAATATCTAACTTCCATTCGAGAACACCTAACATCGTTTTCGCCACATAGTTAATGATACGACTACCACCCGGTGAACCAATCACCATCATTAAATTATCGTCTTTATCGAATACCATAAACGG
>JBALXO010000149.1:4787-6005 GCA_036960615.1 Cocleimonas sp.
AAGTAATTTGTATCGATCAAACCTTCAACAGGCACATTGACGAAATCAGCATCCGCCATGTATTTTCCACGATCGGCGTATGCAAGCTTTGCCGCTTGTGAAAATAGATGAACTGATTCCACCGATAAGGGTTTATATTGTGCAAGGTTTTTATTTTCCAACAACTTTAAAATCTGAATAACCGTCATACCGCCAGAGGTTGGTGGCCCCATACCACAGATTTTATATTCCTTATAATTAGCGCACACAGGCGGGCGTTCGATCGCTTCGTAATTCGCCATATCTGCCACGCTCAACAAACCAGGATTATCTGTAGCCTCATTTACTGCAGCTACTATATCCATCGCTATTTCGCCTTTATAAAAGCCTTTAGCGCCCAAAAAAGCGATGCGCCTAAGCGTCATTGCAAACTCAGGGTTAGTTTGAATCGTTCCCGCTGCAATAGGCTTTCCATCAGGAAAAAAATATTCCCATGTCTCTTCATATCGACCCAATGCAGGATTGGTCTTATTAAGAATCGATGCTCCCAATTTAGGTGAAATCTCGAAACCTTCTTCAGCGAGTTTAATAGCATCTTCAAATAAATCGACCCATGGTAATTTACCGTGTTGTTTATGCGTCATTTCTAACATCGCAATCACACCCGGCACACCCACCGCCCTGCCACCTGCGAGTGCTTCCCACCAATTCATATTCTTGCCGTTTTCTTGAAACAATTTCCCATCAGCAAGCATTGGCGCTTTTTCACGACCGTCATAGCTAGTCAGTTTTTTCTCAACATTATCCCAATACAAAGAAAACGCACCACCACCAATACCACTAGACTCAGGCTCGACCAGATTCAAAACCATCTGCACCGTAATCGCCGCATCAATCGCACTGCCCCCTTTTTCTATAATTCGTAAACCTGCCTCCGTCGCATAAGGATTTGCCGACGAAACCATATACTCACTAGCTTTTGCTAGAACCTGTGGAATTCGGCCATTACCAAACTCAGGATAACGTGCCTCTTTAGCAGAAACACTGCTTGTCATACAAGACAAAGAAATGAGTGTGGAAGTAAGTGTTAGTAGTAATCTATTTGGATTTTTCATGTCTACCCTTCGCTTGATTAGATCGTTTTTGTTAGTTGCTTAGAGCTTAGCGCATGAAAAGGGTTTGTCACAGAGGGATTGGGTTAGATATATGAATAAAAAAGACACCCCCCTACTTTTTGAT
>JBALXO010000150.1:0-5907 GCA_036960615.1 Cocleimonas sp.
TACATTTTATGGCCTGCGGCCACACCTATTTTAGAAACAAGAGTAGATCGCAAGATTCCCCCCCGCACGGGCCAAAAGGGGATCAACAACAATCCCCTCTTTACTGTTTATAAAAGAATTGGCCCCTGCCATTTCGGTAACATTTTTCCTCTTGACTTAAACGACAGAGGTGAAAAAGTCGCGACGGAAATTGATCCAGCTTTTAACCTCATTTGTAGACTGCCTCGGCCTATATTATTTTAAAGAGTGAAAATGCTAACGCTCCGATGGAGATCTGATGTTGCCGACATCATAATGACATTTCCAATATCCATATAGGTCAGATGTGCGAGAAAGGTCATCTGTGAGCTTCACGTATTCAGTTATAGAGAGTCTTCAATAGCCTCAATTCATGGAAGCCAGAAAGTAGCAAAAAACACTAAAAGTATGGAAATTACGTTCTTTAAAATGTCTTAGTTATATTATTTTCTTCCATAAAAGTATCAGCATTAACAGTAGCCATTATCCCCCCAAAAGAAATAGTGAACATAACTATAAATGGTATGGGTTTAAAAAAATCATTACTTAAAAATCCACTGCCATACCAATGTATTAGTATCGCCGCTAAAAAGCACATAAATGCAAACTTATTTGCCAAATACATAAGTGGTATTTCAAATGCGCCAAGTGTTTTTTTCTTCTTAAGAAATTCAAGGGGAAGTACGAAATAAAAATTAACCAAAAGCAATGTCACAAAACCTATTACAATCCCACCAGGAAAAAATGAATAATAGCTAAAAACATCATAACCAATGGTTAATGAATATATTCCAACTAAAATCCAAAACAATATCAATGGCCCTACTATTAATCCCATAAAAATCCCTTTAAAATATAAATATCCAGATTAATTGTTGATACGTGCTAAAATCATTAAAAGCATATTACACATTTTTCATTGCATTTCTTGCTTGGTCATTAAGACGACCAAGAGTAATGTTAAAAACCCATTTTATGAATGACAAAGTATACTTAATCACGGTAACAGCAGGTTTCCCAGCAAAAACAATCATATGTCCTAATAAGCCTTTTAACTGTTCTTCAAAGCCTACGATATTGGCAAGATCACAAACAAATTTTGCCATGAGATCATAAGCAGTAGCAATTGTTGTCCCACCAGCTTGTATTGCCGCAATCAAACCCGTGCCACCACCATCAATGATAAGTGTCATTAAAGCAGCTGCAATTTTATCAGCCCAATGTGAAGAATATGTCGTTTGTAATCTATTTTCGTAATTAAGGACGACTCGCTGATACATAGAACCAGCAATTTGGCTGTACATATCATCCCATTGAGCATAGTTAGTCGAATTAACATAACCGGGTGCTGTTTCCATACTATGCGCTTTAGGGCTTAAGCCCTGCTCTCTCACAGGGACATACTCACTGCCATTAATATGTACATGGCAGAAAGGCCAAACAGGAACTTTAGGGACAGGGTCAGAGCCATGAACACAGCGATATACTTTGTCAATGCGAGCGCTACTTTTAATAGCAAAGTCTTTGTAGCCAACACGAGGACACCCAAAAGTGTATAAGTAAACGGTTTTGTTATATTTAGCTTTAACCCAATTTGCGACTAAAGTCGCTAATGCACCGCCTAAACTATGACCAACACAATGGATAATACCTGTACTCTTTAACACTTCAGGTTTATTTAAATAGTCAGCTAACCCATCTCTAAAAGATTCAAATGTTGTTTGAAAACCTGTGTGCACTAAACTGCCCGCATCATTACTTTTTGAATGAGCAGTAATATCGGTTACCGCATCAGCTAAAGTATTTGTACCCCGTATTGCAATCACGTGATCGCCCTTATGTTGCTGACTATGTCCTTGGCCAATGAGCAAAAATCCTGTCGTTTCGCGCCAAAAGAAACCACCAGAAGTCCCCTGTTGGACATCCTCAACGTTGAACTTAAAATGTTGTTTTACCTTATTATGGATAGGTAATCTTTTGGATTTCTTTTCAATTTGGTAAGATAGTAATGCGATTCTAGCAGCAACATTAGGGGCTATAACACTCATTATTTCATCCTTAAAATAAGTTTTTAAATATTTTTATCTAATTAATTGTTTAAATCATTAAAATTTGTAACTACATTCATAGATTCACCGTAATAAGTCGTAATTAATTCATCTTCCCAGTAACATATTGAAATTATAGGTTGATCACGTATCAAACCAAATTGAGTTAAATCTATCTCATGCTGAACTTCTTTATTGTTAAGATCGGCATTTAACTCCAGCAAAAATTTGTTTAAATAAGGAACTGAAATCCAATTCTTACTGATCAACCAAAGCCAGTAATACTTATCTTCCTCATCTTTTATCTCATCAGGTTCTTTCTTAATATAAATTTCTTGCCTAAGACGTGCATCTTGTCCAAAAATATTACCTGGCGCATTTGACTTAACTTTAACTTCTTTAAATGAAAACTCACCATTTGTATCGGTTAATGCATAGTCAATAATAGGGTCACCCTTATCATAACCACCATATGACAGTTCTCTAACAACTTCCGCCCCCGAAATTGGAATGCCATTATTGGTGATTCGCCCTTGTACAGGAGCCGATAATTCAACTTCATATCGCTTCAAAAATCCAAACACTGCATCATCTCCTTCGGGGTAAGCATATGAAAAAAAAACAATCACAAACAAAAATAATGAAACCGTAAGCAATAAAAGGTAACGATATTTATCAAGAATACTATTTAACACCCTCTCCCCCTACTCATTGATATAGATAAAAAATAAAAGCTACAGATTCATGGTTAAAAAGAGACGTAACATAGTGCTTTTAATACTCATTAACAGCCTAATTTTAGCCAAAAAAAACCTCTTTATCTATAGCCCTAAATAGTGTCAAAAAGGCACTAAAAACATTAATTGTAATAATTTTATCTTTGCCTCTAGAACCAACAATATTGAATCCATACACAAAAAATGCTGACTTCAACGACTCTACCCATTGGTTGGATGATGATGAAATTAGACCAGACCAGAACACCTCAATCAAACATACACTTTTCATCATTACACCTTTAACGTAGCTATTTATGATAATAGACCCTCTTAACAAATCACTCTACAATTACTTCAGTAAGTTAATCATATCAACATCAAAACAAGGCGTTACCTCATCAATGAGCTACATAGCATATATTAGTTTGTTTCTCGTTCTATCTGTCACTTCGGCCAACTACTTTTTGGAGGGAGCAATATTTCGCATGTTTAAAAAAGTCGATGTCGAAGTGTTTCCTGAAGTGATTGGTAGCCTAACCCTTCAGAGTAAACCTCTAGCCGGTATTAAGCTAAAAAGAGGTTACCAATACTCTGGTGTAATGGAAGAAAAAAAATGGGACTACACCACTACTGACGATGAAGGCAAATTTAGCTTTCCTGAAATCATTCACAGAACAAGTCACCCTAATAAACCATTTGCTGGAACTCGTATATCTCAAACGATTAAAGTCGATGAAAATAAAGAGTCAGACAACATTAAAGCAGCTAAAGATGAGTATTCTGAAGTAATACTTTGGGGTTCCATATCTTCAGGCGAGAAACATATATCTTATTTAGCTGAACGATTAGCACGATTAGATTGTGACCTAGCTAATGAAGCCATTAGGAATGAAATCATTGATGAAGCGTTTCCTAGTGGTGTAGTGCGCTATCAAGTATTGAGCATTTGTCGCTGGCCTGATCTGGAAAAATTAGAAATCGAGAAACGGAAAAAATTTGATTAATAAGAGCGTTAAATAATTCATCCGTATATATTCTAATAATCGACACATCCCATCTAATCATTACCCCTTAAAAATAGTCGTTTATGATAATAGAGCCCCTTACTGAATCGCTCTACAATACCTAGTTAAAAATTAAAGCAGGGAGTGGCTTCATCTATGGGCTACAGAGCATATATTGGAATTGTCGCATTCCTGTCTATCATCGTCGCTGCTAGTTGCTACTCGGAGGAGTCAATGTTTAGCATGTTTAAAAAGGTCGATGTAGAAGTGTTTCCTGAGGTGATGGGCAGTTTAGCTCATGACGGCAAGCCTTTAGCCGGTATTAAGCTAAAAAGAGGCTATCAATACTCTGGTGTTATGGAAGAGATTGAATGGGATTACACCACGACTGATGATGAAGGCAAATTTAGCTTTCCTGAAATCATTCACAGAACAAGTCACCCTAATAAACCTTTTGCAGAAACGCGTGTGGCACAACTGATTCAAGTTGCAGAGGGAGACTATGTTGATTCATATCTATGGTCCTCGGTTTCAAAAGGTGAAAATCATGTTTCATATTTAGCAGAAAGATTGGCGCAATTACATTGCAACCTCGCCAGTGAAGCCATTAGACAAGAGATCATCGACGAACAGCGAAGTAATGGAGTTTCACGCTATAAAGTCTTTAGTATCTGTCGCTGGCCAAAACTAGAAGCATTCGAAGTTGAGAAGCAAAAAAAATACAACTTATAGAACAATAACTTACATTAAAAAGATTTTTTATGAGTCATTTATCTCCCAAGTTAGCTTCTGAACTTGCAACAAGTGCGTATGAACTAATAACCCCGATTGGCATTCACTCTTTTGGTAACGAATACATTGACAAATATTTCTCAATTAACAAGGTTGGTATAGGCAAAACTGGTGGTTTTATTTTCAATCGCCAGTCAGGTTTTGCGGCTATGGGGTTAGGCAAAGGACAGTACCAAGGTGATGCTATCATAGCGATCCGCGGTACTGAATTTAGTTCTGCTGCGGACTGGTCTACTAATGCTCAAATTGGTTTAAGTGTCGGTGATGGTAGCCAAATAGTGCACGCTGGTTTTAATAATGCTTTTACTTCATTAAGGCCGCAATTTGGAGCCTTTTTAGATAAGTGGCGTACTTCAAATCCCGATAAAGCAATTCATTTTGTCGGCCACAGTTTAGGTGGTGCAATAGCTTCACTTACTGCGGACTGGGCATCAGTTAATAATTACGCTTCAAATATTAATTTATATACTTTTGGTTCCCCAAGAGTTGTACAACAAGGTTTTGCCACGGCGAGCACCCATAGACTTAATCAAATTTACCGCTGCACCCACGGCGCAGATATAGTGCCTAAAGTGCCATTATGGCCTTTTATTCATGCGCCTTATCAAGGAGTTGAATACCGCCTAGATAACAGTCAAGGTTTGAGGATTAGTGCTCATGACATGGATCCTACAGCAGGAGCAGAACCAGGTTATTTAGTCTCTGCAAACACTGAGCATTGGGGCCATTTACATGTTAAAGCTAGCGAATATTTAAAACCGGTAAAATTACGTTATGAAAACCGCAATCAAGCAAGCTATTCAGACCAGTGGAGTGAAAAACTCAGCGCAGCATTAATTACGGTCTTAAAAGAGGCTGGATATTATGGCGCAATTGTAGCGCAAGCGACGGCATCTTACGGTTTAACATTCTATGATCTTGTCGCCAAAACCCTTGAAAAAATTGCTGCTACAGCAAGTTCTTTCGCCGACGATGTCAGAGGCCTACTCGGTCATATGTTAGCTTTTGCAGGAGCTGTCGTAACAACGGTAGTTGACTTAACTTATGCCACTATACGAGCCATTTTCAATAAAATGCTTTCACGCTTATATAGCAGTGTTAAAGATGCGATTAAATCAGTACACAAGTAATAAAGACTAACAGAAATAACTAAAGGCTCATCCGCAGCTTAATATATATGCAGCGGCAGATAAACCTTATAAGCCGCCCTTAAGGCTCAATGTAAATTGAGCCTTAATCTTTTAAACCTAATAGCTGTTTATTTATAAACGTTGCCATTGTGTTTTAGCCAGCCGCTTTGGTGTTGTCCGCGTGGATCGTGGTGAG
>JBALXO010000009.1:0-13959 GCA_036960615.1 Cocleimonas sp.
CTTGAAACGCATTTGAAAGGTACAGAGTCGATTCTTGAGAGTTGGGGTGCTAGCGATGTATTGAGATCTGCTGGACTATTCCATGCGGCTTATGGCACTGCGGGTTTTGATGAAAACATGGTTTCATTGGCTCAACGGCAAGATATTAAAAATATAATTGGGGATGAAGCAGAAGCTTTAGTTTACTTGTATTGCTCGTGCGATCGAAATACTGTATTTCCCCAGTTTGGGTCATCAGATAAAATTCAGTTCAAAGATAGATTCAATGGTTCTTTATTCGAGTTAACAACAGAGCAAATGAGATCGTTTTGCGAGCTTACTGCTGCAAATGAACTAGAAATTGCAAACGATGCCTACAAAGCTAAGTACAGTAAGAATCTATTGACATTATTCAATGGAATGAAAAGTCACTTAAGCCTTAAAGCTTGTTTGACGTACGAATCAGTATTAGGAGAAATAGCTTAAAAACACCTAAAAGTAGGGGGGCTTTTTAATCAAAGTTGCCGCCATATCCTGATTACAGATATGACGGCGGAGTTATGCTAACAACAACTTCGAATTAAATTAATTGCTCGCCTTATTTAAAATCAAAGGCAAATTTCTCATATCCTAATGCTTTCAGTTGATCTTTAGGAACAAACTTCAATGAAGCGGAGTTCAGGCAGTAACGAAGGCCACCTTTATCTTTAGGGCCGTCATCAAATACATGTCCTAAATGAGAATCAGCGTTTTTAGAGCGTACTTCTATTCTTTTACCAAATAATGAAAAATCATCTTTTTCGGCAACATTACTAGTAACTAATGGCGTGGAAAAGCTTGGCCATCCGGTGCCTGACTTAAATTTGTCTTTTGAACTAAATAGCGGCTCACCAGAGATGATATCGACATAAATGCCTTCTTCTTTGTTATCCCAGTATTTGTTACTGAAAGGTCTCTCTGTTTTATCTTTTCTGGTTACATCAAACTGTATTTTAGTTAAGATTTTTTTAAGTTCTTGATCGCTTGGTCTAACCCAATCTGGCGTTATATTTTTGATCGTGACTTGTTCTACCTTTTTAACGCTATTTTTATCTTCTGCTTGAAGATTAGAATTCATAGCTAAAAAACCTATGCTAAAAATAACAGCCGCAATGCCTGTATATGAAAGCAATGTCTTTGGTTTACTAAGTAACATGTGTATGTCCTTTATAAAATAAAATATGTGATCACTCTTATATCAAGAATGTGTCTATAAATCATATACGCATTTACATATTTTTGGGATGCAGATTTATGTATGTATTTATTGATTGAAGGTGAAGGCTGTCATTTTTATTCATCTTCTCAGGAGAAAATAACGTTTATAATTAAGCATCACCTGAAATTAAGCGGAATAATTCGAACAGCAATGATAAATGAAGTAAGCGAAGAACAACTTGAAGAGAGTTTTATTGCTCTTAAAGCGTCCTACAAAAAAAATCCTTATCCAAACCTAGCGCAAAGAAAAGAGGTATTGCAGACGCTAAAGAAATCCCTGATTGCTCACGAGCAGGATTTCTATAAAGCGCTAAGTGAAGATTACGGCTACCGAAGTGAGTTTGATACTTTAGTAGCTGATATTCTGCCTTGTGTGATGGGAATTAACTACACCTTGAAACGCTTAGGTAAATGGATGAAGCCTTCAAAGCGGCATGCAGGTATCATGCTGGCGCCTTCACGGGTTGAGGTTCAATACCAACCTATTGGAGTAGTCGGCGTTATTTCGCCGTGGAATTTCCCTATATTTCTGTCGATGGTACCTGCAATACAAGCCATTGCTGCCGGCAACCGAGTGATGATTAAACTCAGTGAATTTACCCCGCTAACAAATAAAGCTTTAATCAAAGCAACAGAATGTATTCGAGAGCATTTGATAATTATAGAGGGCGAAGCTGAAACTGGCGCTGCTTTTTCAAGCTTGCCGTTTGATCATCTAATCTTTACCGGTTCTTCAACTGTCGGGCGTTATGTGGCAAAAGCCGCCGCTGAAAATTTGACGCCAATCACTCTTGAATTAGGTGGAAAATCACCTGTTATATTTACTGAGGATGCGAATTGGGAAAACGCGATTGATAGCGTGATTTTAGGTAAAACATTCAATTCTGGGCAGGTGTGTGTTGCGCCCGACTATGCGCTCGTACCGCGTGGTAAAGAAGAGACCTTTATTCAGTTATTCAAAGAACGTTATCAAACGTATTTCGCGAATCCTGATTCTAATGGCAAGACTAAAAACCCTCATTCTCATATCATTAATCAAAAGCAATACGAGCGCCTGCAAGATTTTTTAGTTGATGCAGAACAGAAAGATGCTGAAATTCATGAAATACAGGTATCAGATTCAACACCTGAAGCAAAAGCACTTAACCTCCATCTTTTAAGCAATGTAAGCGAAGATATGGAATTAATGCAGCAGGAAATATTTGGCCCAATATTACCTATTCTTCCTTATGACTCGATTGACGAATGCATCGAGTTTATCAACGCCCGACCAAGACCTTTAGGGCTTTACGTGATGTCGGGAAACAAAGACACCGTAAACAAAATATTGAAGCAAACCCATAGTGGTGGAGCATGTGTAAACGAAACCAGTCTGCAAGCGATAGCAGAGGATGCGCCGTTTGGTGGCGTAGGCAATTCAGGTAGCGGACACTATCATGGCAAAGAAGGCTTTCAACAGCTGTCAAAAGCAAAGACGGTTGTAATCTCGAAGGCTTGGTTACCGAAGAATAAATACTTTCTTAAACAAAGGGGGTTGTTGTTTAAGATTTTAAGGAAAGTTCTGCTACGGTAGTTTTAGTCTGAACTATCAATTAAAAGACACCCCCTACCTTTTTATGAGTTTCTACAAAACTCACCCTTCAGGTAATAGTCACTGCGCTCCAACATTGTCTCGCTAGAGCCCGGCTGCCTGTTTTGCAAAAGTGGCAAAAAGGTAGGGGGTGTCTTTTTTTAAACAAAAAGAAGCCGCATTAAAGCGGCTGTAAGTACACATCGAAGGAAATCTTATTATTAGAAGGTTAGGTATATTGGGTTTCGTCGTTTCGTTTGATTGACGCTACTTGATAGCGACGAACCCCTTTGAATATGGCGGTTGCGAGTTTTTCTTGGTGCTTCGCGGTTTTAAGGCGTTTTTCTTCTCGCGGGTTACTGATAAATGCGGTTTCGACTAATACTGAAGGAATGTCTGGTGATTTGAGTACCACAAAGCCTGCGCTTTCTACTTGGTGTCTGAGTAAATCGTTTACTGTGCCGAGTTCTTTGAGTACGTCTCTGGCGATATCGTGACTTTTATCTATGGTGTCCGCTAATGATAGGTCGAGTAACAATGAAGACACGACTTTATTGCCACGATGTAAATCTGCACCCGCTAAGCGATTCTCATACGAGTTTTCACTGTTAGCTAACCATTTGGCAGCTTCACTTGATGCACCTTTTTGCGACAGTATGTAAACTGATGATCCGGTTAATCTTGGATTAGGATTAGCATCTGCATGAATAGATATGAATAGATCGGCGCGATGTTTACGCGCTTTATCTATACGCTTTCTTAAAGAAACGTAATAATCACCTTCGCGTGTTAACACGCCTTTCATGCCAGGTTGTCGGTCAATTTTTTTCTTTAAACGTTTGGCGATTTGTAAGGCGATATGCTTTTCTTTAGTGCCTCTTTTACCTACTGCACCGGGATCTCTGCCACCGTGACCAGCATCAATCGCGATTGTCATTGGTTTGCGAACAACGCCGCCTGTGACTGCACTGATTGCTTGTTTGATTTCTTGCTGTGGAGTTTTTTTCGATTTACTCGGGCGCAAAGCAACTTCTAAAAAGTAACCATTATGGTTTGATGATAATGAAGAAGCGGCTACAGTTTTTTCATTCATGTCTAAAACGACACGGAAATCTTTGGTGTTGCGAGTAGCTTGTCTTAGATTTTTAACCAATAGCCTTTGGTTTTTGGTAGACGAGTTCCGTCCAATTTTAAGTCTGGTTTTAGCTGAGGTATCGATAAAATCGATTACCACGCGATCTGGGGAAGTCAGTGTTGAAATCTTATGACGTACAGATTTATCTAGCGCAAATACAAGTCTTTCGCGCCCGTTAGCACCTTTATGTACTGCGACAGATTTAAGATTAGCGCTGCGACCTTTGGCAAAAGCGTGCGGCGCCAAACTAGAAGTTCCAATAACCCCGGCGACACCTATTACTTTACCAAGCCCGAGGACAAAGCCTCTGCGCTTATGATTGGTAATTTCTTTCATATTCCCCAAATAAATTGTGAATATCAAAAGCCCTTCGATATTCAAATTTTTTGTATAGTTTAATTATTACGTTTTTTTAATCACACTATGAAAGTATTTTTATTGTTGTTCCTTCCTTATAGCTGTGCCAGTAAAACGCATTGGAGGTCTAATTTCAAGTGATTTTTACTATAATGCTATAAGTAACTGTTTAGTAATAAAAAATGAACCTTATTCTCTATTTATTATACTTATGCTTCGGCCTGCCTCTTGATATGAAATTTCGAGGGTTAAATCGGCTTCAGGCAGATAGCCCTTGGCTTGCTCTGGCCATTCGATTAGGCATAATGCACCACTTTCCCAATAGTCTCGTCCACCCATGTATTCTAATTCTTCAGGGTCGCCCAAACGATATAAGTCGAAATGATAAACCTTACGATCTTTAAGTTCATAGGGTTCAACTAAGGTATAAGTCGGACTTTTAACGATGCCTTCATGCCCTAGATGTCTGAGTAGACCTCTGACTAAGGTTGTCTTGCCTGCGCCTAAATCACCTTTTAATAGCACGATGCCGCCTTCAGTAAGATCATCTGCAAGCTTGCCACCGAATGCCATCATTGCGCCTTCGTCTTCTATGTAAATTGTTTGGTTAGAGATCATTATTTAAAGTAGGTATTTGAATTTATTATAGAGTTTGATTATTCACTAAAGCACGTAAATGGGGAAATAGATCACTGGCCAATAAACCTTTTTCTCCATCTTTTGCCGCAAGATCTGCAGCAGTAGCATGAAGATACACGCCAACACTCGCAGCATCAAACAATGATAAACCCTGAGCTAGCATGGCTGCAATAACTCCGCTTAAAACATCTCCCATCCCACCACTGGACATTCCCGGATTACCTTTGGTACAAACCATGGTTTTATGTTTATCGCTAATTATAGTGCCTGCACCTTTTAAAAGTGATACCCCCCCACTTTTTAGGGTTTTTTCTGTTACGCATTCGATATTACTATTAAATCGATCGGCTTCGACTTCAGCTGTGCTCTTATTTAATAGACGAGACATCTCTTTTGGGTGAGGCGTAAGAATCCAATTTTCTTTGCACTTTGTAGTGTTGTTTTTTTCAGCTAATAAATTTAGTGCGTCAGCATCAATTAGGGTTGGTAAGTTTGATGTGATTGCCTCAGCGAATAATGACTTTGACCAATCTGAAAGACCTAGTCCCGGTCCAATTACAATCACTGAGGCTTTTTCTAACAGCGGTTTTAATGCAGCTGCCTGCGCTATCCCATGCACCATAATTTCTGGGCGGCCTAGATTTAAAGTGGTTGCATGTGAAGGATGCGTCGCAACGCTGACTAAGCCTGCGCCACAACGCAAGGCGGCTTCTGCAGCTAAGCGGATTGCTCCCGTCATACCTTCATCGCTACCAATCAGTAATACATGTCCAAAGTGTCCTTTATGACTACATTTAAGTCTTGGCTTTAAGTATTGTTTGAGGATGTTATCAGGAATAATGTTAATTGGTCTTGATGGTTCTAACTGTTGATAAGCTTCAGTTGGAATTGATAACGCATTAAACGCTATCTTGCCAACGTGATTTTTAGCTTGCCCTGTAAAAAGCCCGCGTTTTAACCCAACAAAAGTTACGGTGAGATCGGCTGTGACACAATTTCCAAATATTGCGCCGCTATCAGCGCCTAGGCCAGAGGGAATATCTATCGCGATAATTTTTGTTATTAGTTGAACTTTAGTTTTGTTATTTATGGCTTCAATAGCAGTCAAATAATCACCACTGATATTTCGGTCTAGGCCAGTGCCAAAAATGGCATCTACGATTAATTCAGTATTTAGTAGTTCAGTATCTAGTAATAAAGTATTAAAGCCCGAGGACACCCCCCCACTATTTACATATTCTTGTTTAGCTAATAGAGCATCGCCTTCGATTGAGTCTGCTTTCCCCATTTGTATGAGAGTTACTTTGAGTTTGGATTGCAGCGCTAAACGAGCAACGATATAGCCATCACCACCATTATTGCCTGTTCCGCAGATTACGCAAATCGACTTACAGTCAGGATACCGTTCTCTTATTTGATCGAATGCAAACTGCCCTGCATCTTGCATCAATGTATAGCTTGTAATTCCGCATTCATTAATCGCAAATTGCTCAATGTTTTTGACTTGCTCGGCTGTGTATAAAGTATCGGGTAAAGACATCTAAATGCTATCATTCGCGGATGAATTCTGATCATACCATTCCTGCTGAACACATCACACATTCTAAGCTAAGTGAATGGGCGCAGGGGTTGGGTTTTCAAGCCTTAGGTGTTAGTAATATTGATTTGGAAAAAGAGGAAGCGTATTTGTCACAGTGGTTAGCGAAAGGTTTCCATGGTGATATGGATTGGATGGAACGCCACGGCGCTAAACGCACTCGACCTGCGGAGTTAGTGCCCGAAACTATAAGTGTTATTAGCGTGCGCATGGATTATCTGCCGACCGAAACTCATGATCCGATTATGGTGTTGAATCACCCCGAACTTGCTTACGTATCTCGTTATGCTTTAGGGCGTGACTACCACAAAGTGATGAGAAATCGCCTGCAAAAACTCGCTGATATAATCAATCAAGAGTTAGAGCCTCACAACACAGAAATGAAATACCGAGTGTTTGTCGATAGCGCACCTGTGATGGAAAAACCGATTGCAGTAAAAGCAGGTTTGGGTTGGATGGGAAAACATACGAACATACTGAGCCAAGATGCAGGATCGTGGTTCTTTTTAGGTGAGATTTATACTAATTTACCTTTACCTGAATCTCAAGCAGTCACTGATCATTGTGGTGAATGCACCGCGTGTATTGATATTTGCCCTACCCAAGCGATTGTAAATCCCTATGAGTTAGATGCGAAGCGTTGTATTTCGTATCTAACAATTGAACACAAAGGCGTGATAGACGAAGAGTTTCGTAAGCCGATGGCGAACCGTATTTATGGGTGTGATGATTGTCAGTTGGTATGCCCATGGAATCGTTTTGCAGTCACAACAGATGAAACTGATTTTGAGATTCGAAATAACCTTGATGCCTCAAGTTTATTAAGCTTATTCGCTTGGACTGAAGAGGAGTTTCTTAAGAAATTAGAAGGTACTGCGATTCGCCGAATTGGTATCGAACGCTGGCAACGTAATATTGCCATCGCATTGGGAAATGCACCTTCTTCACTTAAAATTATTCAGGCTTTAACAGATAAGTATGAAATAGCGAGTGAAATGGTACGAGAGCATATTACTTGGGCATTAGAGCAACAAAAGTCTAATCAGTAGTATTGTTCGCGACATCGGCTGCTTCTTGAATGCGTTCTGCTTTTGCGTAGGTCGCGCCGTAAAGTAGAAAAATAAATGCCAATACAGCGCCCAGCCAATAACTGGGAATAAGCAGGCTTTCACTTTTTTCTATATCCCCAATTAGTAAACCAGCAGCCACAAAGACAATACCAATAACGAATTGTGAATAGTAACTCTTAAGCACTAAATAACGGTGATTTAGTGTTTCTCGAGCCAAGTCATAAAAACGTTTGTTCATTGCTAGACGAAAGAATGAAGTGCAAAAGGTAATCAAAACTAGTGTTAGAAATAGCCAAAACAGAGACTGATTTTCATTTACATTAGCTCGTAATAACCAAGAAAAAGCATATAGAACCACAGCAATGCGATAAATACGCCAGCGGTCTAAGCGGTCTATTACGTTCTTAAGAAAATAGAATAAAATACCAAAGATAATGGCTAGAGACATCACAGTAATACCTAAGGTAACAAAACTTTCGTGAGCCAATAAAAATAGTGATATTAACCAAAAGAAACTCTCTAGGAACAAGAAAAGCCCATCAACAAGAAATATCAATACCGAAGAATGCCCATCTTTGAAACTTACAATGTCGGAGAAACTTAATGGTTTGACTTCTTTCAGTGAAGTTGTCGCACCAATGTTTTTTGTAATGAAGATAAAGCCTATAACAGAAGCAATTACGCTAAAGCCAAGTACATAGGCCAGACCATGTTTTTCGAGCAAAAGACCGCCGATTAAAATACCAATTTGTAGCACTAGGCCAACGAACATCTGTAAGTTGCCATAATTACGTCCAGAGTTACTGGTATTAACTCGTTCAAAAAATAGGGCGCGTTGAGTGGTCCAGAAGAAACAGTTGTACACACCGTAACTAATGCCGACAATAATTAAACCGAACCAATTCATCCCTTCCAATAAAAACACAGTAAGTAATAGATTGATTGCAAGCAGTAAAGAAATGGTTATTAAAGTAAGTAAGCTTATCGATCGTCGAATACGGTCCCATACCCATAATGCGGCACAAAAAGCAAAACCACTGATGCCAATAAAAAGTGAAATTTCGCCTAATTTAAAACCGTGATTCCAAAGATAGACAGGGAGGAAAAAAGGAAAAACCCCTATCAATAACGAATGTAATGATAAATAGCTGTAAAAAGTGCGGGTTAGTTCACGCATTAAAAAACGTCTTTATCATCAATATGCAGTCCGTCAAGTTCGGCGATGCCTGCGGAGAAATCTTCTTTTTTGCCATAACGAGGATGATAATGCATCTTGATATAAGGACGAGAATTGACTTCAATAAAAATGCATTTTTGCTCGGTATACGGTACTTCAATACCTTTTTCAAAAATGACATCAATACCAAACACATTGGCATCGAACATTTTCACTACACTGTGAAATAGTGCTTTGTTTACTTCGGGAATAGTATCGCGATCAATAGTTTCAATGATACCGCCGGGAGCCAAGGCAACGCGATGAAACAATTCAACGTGCTGTTCTTTTACAGGCACGGATTGCAAATTAAGTTTCTGCGTAGCTAGGTGCTTGACAACAGGCTCGTCTTTTTTCAAAGGAAACATTACAGGATGTAATTGCATTTCATGGCGAATTGCATTTTCATCATCAATTAATTTAGAGATAGTGTCATTTCCATTACCAATTACAAAAGGCGGATAACGACGAATGACCGAAACCAAACTATGATCTGTGGCTAAGACTCGGTAATTTGAGCCCAATAGGAATTGCTCGATAACTGTTGTGGGCCACCAAATTTTAGCTAAGAGAATAGCTTTATATAACTGTCCATAAGTATTGATAGGGAAATAACTACCACGTGAATAGCCACTGACATTAGGTTTAATCACTAATGGAAAGCCATGTGCTTTGGCGAACTTGTGCGCTGTCCAAGGCCATGTAAATATCATGCCTCGGGCGTGAGGTAGGTTATTTTTGGCGAATATCGCTCTGCCTTGACCTTTTGAACGGCAGGACTTACGAACTGCTAAGGAATTGTAATTACTACAACCATCCATAAACCTTTTGCTAATCCAAGCATAAATTATTGCTTTTAATTTTTTCATATCTTGGTTCTTAAAAAATTGATCAATTTATTTTTTCGGTTATAAGTCATTACTTTGATAAATATATGCTTCTCGGGCAAAATTTTATCTCGGTCTCGCGTCACTTTTGCTAAGCACATCATATACTCACGTACGGTATTAAAAATGCTTTTGGCAGTATGTTTTTGATCCAGCAAATTAATTGGCATGGGTAAAAACAAATTAACTTCAATAACTTGAAATTTTCCCTTCAGTAACTCTTCGATTGAATTAGCACTCAAACTAGCGCGAGAAATATTGTATTCGCCTAAGTCGTTAACCATCAACCATAATTGTTGAAGCTGCTGCGTATCAAATTGCTGTGTGATTTCAACATAACGTGTACTACTATTTTTGACACTATTCACGGGTTTCAGTTCAGTGTCATTAAGCGCCTCTGTTACGGTAAAAACAGCAGCTTTATCACGCTCTGTGTTATGTCGAATAGAGAACACTTCAAACTCTCTGTTCCCATCAGAACCTTGCTGCACTAAATGTCGAATATTACTATCAGCCACTTCTTGTCGGAAGTTATTTAATTGTTCTATGTTATCTGCGCGACGAACGCCACTGGCGTTTTGGCCCCACTCTGGTTTGAAAAACACTGGCCAAATATCGGGCACAAAATCGCTTTTGTCATACCGTTGCGGCAATCGCCATTGTTTTGGTATTCTCTCATCAATCGCAATCTTTGAAAAAATTCCACGCCTGTGATTAAACTGCTTTGAATTCAGTTGAAAAACCTTATAAGGGTTAGTTCCAACTTTGATGCAATCGAGAATATAGGTAGCTATCATTAACAGTGTAATTTTCACGGCAACTAGTCTTTAATAACGCGCAAACAGCGCTAATAACATCTTTAATATATAAAAATACCGCGGCATATACCACGGTATTAGTTTCTTTATATGGTGTCGGGTTAATCGACTTAGCTAGATAAACTAACTCCTATCAGCGTTATACGTTTAATAGGACTCGCGGGATGCAGGTTTATTGATAACAAACAATACAATACCAAGTATCAATATAGAAACGGCTGCGTAGAACAATGAACCCCCATCTGATTTACCTTGATGCAATACTTCAACACCCAATGGCGTGGCCAAGTGAAAGAATACAGCGCCTGCCATTACTGCTGAAGCCATCAAGCCACCATAAGCATGGATCTTGGCACGAGGAGATCCTTCAGCACCTGATAATTTGCGTAATACCCAGATTAAGATAGGGGATAGTAAAACCAAAGAGACTAGTAATTCAAATCCACCAACAACGTAAGAACCATAATCAGCAAATAAAGACCCTATTGACGGACCTAAAATTCCAGAAAGCCATTCGCCAATTGTGCTGAAAATATGTTCTGTATCAGGGTGCTTGGTAAATTTGTACGGCAGCGAAAGTAAAAAAACCTTACACATCCAAGCAACAATTAACCAGCTAGATATGGCTATAATTTTATTTTTCATGTTTTTGACACCTTGTTATTAAGTATTTGATTTATTGAATTTAGACTATGACTATAAAGAAAGAATAACATTTCCATTACTTTTTAAAAGTATAACTACTTAGTAAGATTATCATGCCATTTCGCTCCGTAAATACGTAAAAATAATTATGACCTTGTCTTTTCTGCCACTTAATCATTGAAAAAGCCCATCTGGCTAAAAATTAATCAGTAATGCTAGCATCATTCAGAATCATAGCTTATCTTATGTTGAACTTCGTACTACTGGGCTACTAATAATTAAACTTAAAGTACCTTGCTGTGCCATTAATTTCTTAAATGAGAATAGGGAATGTTGAAAATATCCAAATTAAAAGTTGTTTTGTTATTACTATTTACAGTTGCAATTCACGCGACGAGTACTACAGTGTTTGCCGAATTTGATACGGCAAATATTTATACTAATGTTGAAAAGTCGGTTTATCAAATTCGTGTTTTAAATAAAGAGACGGGTAAGAAATCCAGTATTGGTTCGGGCTTTGTTGTTTCTAAAGACGATATTCTAGCAACCAACTACCATGTTGTTAGCGAATATATTAATGATCCAGATGTGTTCTCTTTGGAGTTTCTTTCTACTTCAGGCAAAACTGGCCCATTAGAGTTAGTTGATTTCGACATCGTGCATGATTTGGCGGTGGTTAAAGCGAAACAGCCAATGGGTGTACCACTAAAAATATCTTATCTGCCAAAAAAAGGTGCGAGCTTATATTCACTCGGCAATCCTCTAGATTTAGGCTTCACCATTGTCAAAGGATCTAATAACGGAATTCTGACGAAGGACGAAGACGGCAATATTTTGTTCTCTGGTAGTTTGAATCCTGGCATGAGTGGTGGCCCAACTTTAGATGAAAATGGTAATATCATTGGTATTAACGTAGCTACTTCAGGTAACGATATTAGTTTCTTGGTGCCGGCTGAATATTTGACGATTGTTTTAGAGCGTTTAGAACAAACTAATTTCAAACCTGTTGATGATCGTTTTGCGCATAGTTCTGGTCAAATATTGGCAAATTCGCAAAAAATCTTAAATAAAATGATCAATAGTAAATGGAGCGGTACCGGAATCGGTGAATTCATCGTACCAGCAGAATTGGATAAGTCGATTCGTTGTTGGGATGCGAGTCGCACGCCAAAGAAAGACGATCTGTTTCGTACCTATTTCACGCGTTGTTCTAACGAAGATAATATTTATATTTCAAATCGTTTAGTTGTCGGCAGTATCAACTATGAATATATGTGGTTGGCTACGGAAAAGCTCTCTCCAACTCGTTTTTACCGTCGTTATCAAAAAGTGAATAGTAGTGTTATTGGTGGCCGAGCAGGTAAACGCGATGTCACGAATTTCTCTTGTCATACTGATTTTACAGAAGTAGGAGGACGTGATTTTAAGACTTCTATTTGTCGTCGTGATTACCTTAAATTCGATGATCTAAGTGATATGTTATTTACCACTGCGATGGTTGGCGAGAAAGACAAAGGCTTCATTTTCAATATCGACTTTACGGGTACTGATCCGAAAGCGGCATTGAAATTATTTACACGCATGCTGGAGACAATCAAATGGCAGAAGTAATTTTTGAGACGATCCAGCGTGGCGTTCATCATTTTCATAAAATCGAATCATTTCCTGTAACCGTTGGGCGTGCGTTTGATAACGATGTGATCTTGCAAGATGTGACAATCTCACCGCACCATTTAGTCATCGAAAAAGAAGACGATAAATTGTATTTACGTAATCTTTCGACTGAAAATGGTACCAAAATTGGTCGTCAATTAATGGGTGAAGAACGTGTTGAAGTATCAACACCAAGCAGCTTTCAATTAAGTAATATCAAAGGGCGCTTATTAGCGACTGATATGCAAGTTGAAGAGACCCACGTTAAAGATTGCACAGGTTTTTTCTGTATTTTCAGTAATGTATTTTGGTCGATTGCTCTGTTGGCTATCACCATTGCGTTGTTCGCTTTTGAACGTTATGCGAATACGCCAGTGGCAAAAGAGGTTTTTTACTACCTCAATACGATACTGCCATCGGTTTGGATAATTCTAGGAATCACTGTAGTAATTTCAGGTATTAGTAGATTAGCAACTCATCGTTGGGAAATTATTCCTGCGGTCAGTATTGCTTCACTGATCTTTTTAATACCCCAATTATTTGAATATTTAGGTCAATTCAGTGCCTACTTGTTTACTAATGATACCTTGGGTGTTTATCTTAAATATGCGTCTAAGTTCTTGGTGATACCTGCATTGATTGCAGTATTTATAGTAAAAACGATTAACTCAAAGTGGATCCCTGCCGCAGGTATTGCAGTTTTGGTTTACTCGCCATTCCTTGCTTACCAAGTGCTTATTTTGGTTGATGAGTTATCGCTAAAATCTGGCTTTTCTGAAATACCTTCATATAGCCAAACTCTATTGCCAGGCGATAATCGTTTGAATGCTACAATTTCATTGGAACAATTTATGCAAGAAGCTGAAAGAGCAACCTCGGCTGATGTTGAAAAGATGCTTATTGAAGCAAAGAAGAAAGAGCTGGAAGAGAGTTAAGAGAGTTTTAACTAGGATTTAATCTATTGTCAGTAATACATAACAACTCGATATATATATGAGTGCGAATGAAAAAACTTTCGATGAATCAGTTTGGCAAGTCGTCGGGGATATCAATGTTGGAAGAGTAATGAGTTACGGTGATGTTGCTCGCGTTGCTGGTTTCCCTCGTCGTGCAAGAATGGTTGCCAGAGCAATGGG
>JBALXO010000009.1:14059-23101 GCA_036960615.1 Cocleimonas sp.
GATTCTTAGTATATTAGTGATGTTTACAACAGCTTTATTATTATCCTGCCAATCACATAATCAAATAGATAAAGATGCAGCCTTAATAACACCAATAGTTACAACGCCTGAAATATCGTCATCTGTTGAATGTAAAAGTCCAAGAAATAAAATGTGTACGCGAGAATATCGACCTGTTTGCGCAACTAGAGATACAGGGATTCGTTGCGTCACGACGCCTTGCCCGTCAACGGAGCAAGTGACCAAATCGAATGCTTGCTCTGCCTGTGCTGATGAAAAAGTATTTAGTTACATTGAAGGTGCTTGTAACTAATTTGAGTAACTAGGCTTTTTTAAACACTTGACTCATTAAAAATAATACCGTCGCTGAAACTACGATCGAAGGTCCTGCTGGCGTATCTGAATAAAACGAAGCACATAAGCCTAGTATTACCGCCAGCATCCCAATACCAATAGAGAGCAAAGCCATTTGCTCAGGAGTGTGAGCGAATTGTCTGGAAGTTGCTGCAGGGATAATTAATAGAGCGGTGATCAATAATGCCCCGACAATTTTCATAGCAATCGCCACAAGTACGGCAATCAATAGCGTATAAATCGCACTGATTAAAGTTACGTTTACACCTTCCACTAATGCTAATTCTTCATGTACCGTGAGTGAAAGTAGCGGCTTCCATATTGCGAGCAACACTGCTGTTACGATGCCTACACCGAGCGCAATAAAACCCAGATCATTCCAACTGACCGCAAGAATATCTCCAAATAACCATGACTCGATGTCGACTCTGACGCCTTCAACAAAACTAATTAATACTAAGCCTAGAGATAAGGCGCTATGAGAAATAATGCCTAGAATAGTGTCACTTGCAAGTTTCTTTTGTCGTTGCGAATAGATTAGTAAAGTTGCAACTAATAAGGTTGAAAATAGAATGCCTACTTTGACATTGATGGACAGCATTAAACCAAGTGCAACACCTAGGATTGCTGAATGCGAAAGTGTATCGCCAAAGTAAGCCATACGACGCCATAAAATAAATACACCAAGTGGCCCAGCAATAATCGCTACTAATAAGCCCGCAAGTAAAGCGCGGATCAGAAAATCATCCATGCTCGTGCTTTACCTCTTTAGCTAGAGATTGCTTTGAATCGTCTACAGGATGAGGGTGTTCATGACTAGAGTGACTGTGTTCGGCGTGCTGGCATTCACCTGTGACGATATCACCATGTAAGTCGTGGCAATGATTATGATTGTGAGTATAAACAGCCAAACCTTCAGTAGGTAAACTACCAAATAAGCGCTGATATTCAGGGTGCTGACTCACATCCTCAGCATGGCCACTGCAGCAAATGTGTTGATTCAAACACAATACATGATTTGTTTTTTGCATGACTAAATGCAAGTCATGAGATACCAGCAATACTCCGAATCCATATTTATCTTTCAGTGTGGCTATTTTTTCATACAACTCAGCTTGCCCAATAACATCTACACCTTGAGCAGGCTCATCTAAAATCAGCAATTCAGGTTTGTGCTGTAAAGCGCGGGCGAGTAACACTCTTTGGAATTCACCACCTGAAAGTTTTTGGATAGGTTGTATTGCTAAATGAGCAACACCAGTTTCTTCGAGCGCTGCCAATGCATTTGATTGACGTTTACCAGCTAACGCAACAAAGCGTTCGACCGTAATCGGCATAACTGTATTGATACTGATTTTTTGAGGTACATAACCGATACGTAATTTAGGTTTACGAAAAACTTTACCACTACTAGGTTTTTCTAAGCCCAATAAAACCTGAATGAGTGAAGATTTGCCTGCGCCATTTGGGCCTATTACTGTTAGAATTTTACCCGCTTGTAATTCGAGGCTGACATCTTGCAGAATCGTTTTTCCTTCTAGGTTCAGATGGATCTGGTTTAAGGAGGCAAGCAATTCATTATCTTTGGGTTTAGGAACGGACATGCGGGCTATTGTACTCTTTTTTTTGATTTCTGGAATGCTAACTGCATGTGGTAGCAGTGGCAATGCTGATAAAAAAGAGGCCAATCTTGAAGGCAAGCTTCAGATTGTTAGTACTATAAAACCCATTCAAGCTATTGTGTTAGCGATTGCTGGTGAGCATGCGCAAAGCGATCAATTAATTCCTGACTATGCATCGCCACATAATTATAGTTTTAAACCATCTGATATTCGAAAGGTGAAACGTGCCAATGTAATTTTTCGTATTGATGAGCACATGGAGTCACAGTTGAATGTGGTATTTGATGATCTAACTGATAGCACAACATTAATTTCGCTCGCGGAGGTTAGTGGCATGACAATACTCGAAATGGATAATAATGAGCATCATCATGGAGATGAGTACGTTGAAAAGTCCAAACACGAAAGTGAACATGATGAGGATACTAATCATACTGAGGGCTCAAATAAGGAAGACAATCATGAAGAAGGCTCTGACCATGGAAATACTGATTTCCATATTTGGACCTCAACTAAGAATGCCGCAATTATTGCGAGCGCAATTGCTAAAACCTTATCTGAATTAGATTCAAACAATGCGGCACACTACCAACGTAATCTTGAGGGTTTTAAGCAATCACTCAAACAAGAATCAGAGGAAATCACCTCTGCATTGGCAAAGCATAAAAGTGATGCTTACATTGTGTTTCATAACTCATGGCAGTATTTTGCAAATGAGTTTGGCTTACAAAAACCGATCGTGATTGATTTGCATGAAGGTGTTTCTAGTGGAGCAAAAACAGTTAATAAAATTCGAAATACCATTGAAAATACTAATATCAAATGTGTGTTTTATGATGCTAGCGTTAGTGAAGAGCGACTTACCTTGTTAGCTAAAAAAGTAAACACAAGCAAAATAGATGTGCTGGCAAACGCTATCGAAATGAATCAATCTGCTTATATTAACTGGTTACGGCAATTAGGAGAGCAAGTAGATACTTGTTTATCGGCTAATTAGAAATAGGTAGCTGGAGTTTAGGAGATTATTTTTTTACTTAAACAAGCTCCGTATCTGTGGCAATTGAGCCAATAAAATTGCACATAAAACAATTCCACCACCGACGAGCTTCTCGATTGTCATTTGTTCTTGTAGTAACGCAATCGCAAATAAAATGGTCATAATGGGTTCTAAATTCATAATGGTTGAAGTACGCACTGCACCAATAAATTTCAAACTTGTGTAGACCGATAGATAAGCAATAATAAAGCTGATCAACATTGTCATAAAAATCAGCCAACCTTGGGTGCTGTTAGGCAGTGAAATCCCGCCAGTAAATAAAATAACGGTGGCAGAGATAAGCGTTATTACTGTGGCTTGATACAAACTAAATAGGGAAAAATCTATCCTTTTTAAGATACTAGCACTTCCAATCATATTAATAGTGACGCCTACGGCTGCCATTACGGCTAAAAATATGCCTATCGGCTGAGTGTTATCGGTATCTATATCTAAGGCAATAAACAGCCCAATAAAGGCAATGACTAATGCTAAGAACTGTAAAACGCTGGGTTTGCGTTTTTCGACGATTGCTGTGGTAAAAATAACCAAAATCGGGAAGGTATATAAAATCAATACAGCCAGACCCACAGGCATGTAGGCAACAGAAGCAAGATACGAACCGATGCCAATAAAATAGAAAACACCTAATACAGAACATTTTATGAGATCTGACTTAGGGAGCATTAAGGTTATATTTTTACTTTTATTCCAGGCTAACATGATAATAATAATGCACATGAAGCGAATCAACATCACTGTTTGAGTATTCACATCGTAGTCATAACTCCATCGCGCAGTGACGATTGAAAGCGCAAAAAAGGTTGCTCCAGATAGGCTTAGCAGAATACCTAAAAGTGGTAAGTTACGAGTGAACAGGTTTTTCATAACTGGAGTATAGACGTTTAAAAAGAATTTTTTCTAGACGATTAAATAGTAGCAAAATAGCAACCGTTGATGGCTATAGTCAGAGCACTTTTTGCTTTTATCTTTATTTGATTGACTAGCCTATAAGGACTGTATAATCATTACACCATATCAATAAATAAACGAGTAACACCCCCATGCTTTTACCTGTCAATGATTTAGAAAAAATTCTCCATAAAGCGGCTGCTGATCACAATGAAGCACCTGCTTTTTATGAAGAATTGATGGAATCAAAAATATTTGTATTAGGTAAGCCTGAGAGTGAAAAACCTAAAGATGGCGAATTTACGCTTGAAGAAGAGCAAGCTGTGATTATCCAACACTGGGAACGCGAAACCGATCAAAGCCCTGTAGTGCCATTTTTTACCTCACTACAAATGTTGCAACATGCGATCGATACAGATGAACCCTACTTGGAATTGACCACGGTTGATTTATTTCAATTAACCATGGGCGCGCCGTTAGTGCTTAATCCCAATTCTGATTTTGGTATGGAGTTTGAGCCAGAAGATATTGCGGTATTACTAGATACTGACTTAATGGTGAATAGTGAACATATTTTAGATGAAGAAACAGAAATACTACTGGGACATGCAGAGAATGTTTCCGAAGTCTTTACCTCAGTATTAACAGATTTTTTTGCTAAGCACGTGGAAGTTGAAGCAGCTTATATAGGCACTATTCAAATTCCAGAAGACGATGATAAAGAGCATTTGATGGTAGGTATTCAAGGCCAAGGTAGATTTGAGGAAATTATTGACACTATTATCAAAAAGATCTCATTACTTGAAGACGATATGATGTATGAAACGGTCGATTTCTATGTAATTGATCAGGATGATCCAGATATTAGCGAATTTATGGTTGAAAACATCAAGCCGTTTTATATCGCTAAAGAACGTGTAGTTCATTAACAAACAACCTGAATTTACTCGACTCAATAAAAAAGCCCTGATAGTCAGGGCTTTTTTATTGAAAAGAAACGTTTTATCTCACTTAGGTTTTCTTGGCTTTCTTAGCTTCTTTTGAAATTACCTGCCCCGCACCTTGAAGATCTTTACCAGCACCTTCAATGGTACTGCATGCATTTAACGTCAATAAAGCAAATGCTGAGATAATCGTTACTAGTATCATTTTTTTCATTTTTTACCCTCAATTTATATCTTCGTCAGAATTAATATTAATAAGTTCTGCATGAATTGTAATTTGTTTTAGATTAATTGTTATCTATTTCGATAATGTGACACGTTTAAATATGACACTAGTGACATTTAAAAGTATGTATTGTCATATTTTGACATGTTGATCAGGAAGATTGCATACAATGCAAATTATTAAAAATATATAAAAACAATTAGTTAGGGTTTTTTTTAAAAAGTTGGCATTGTCATTGCATTATCTAAAGCATAACAAAAAGGATTAAATAATAATTCTAACAGAAATAGTCAAAATGGAATTTTTTTGCAAAGTTTTTAGCAAGCCCCTGAGTCGAAGAGTAGTTTTAGTTAATAAATAAAAATAAAATAACTACCAGCCTCAACCCCGTATCTCTCTGCTTTCCCCGGTGGAGAGATACAACTAAATTTAATAAGGTGTCGTTTAGAATTAAACGACACCTTTAAAATAAAAATATGCCAATAAATCTAATAATAGACAGAGCATATCAAACAGCAAACCCCTGAGGTTGTGAGTAGTTTATTTAAATAATAAAAATAAAATAACTACCGGCCTCAAGGTTTTCTTATCTTCCCCGACAAGAAATTATTCATTAAAAAATTGATCAGTACTTCTACTGAGTTTTTAATAAATTAAGACAAAAATAATCACAAAGCAGGTTTAGTTAATCTAGCAAGATTTCCTGAGGGATGAGTATGTGCTTTATTTTTATTAAATGTCTTAGTGGTAACTCTTAATATGTTGAGACTATAGCAATGACTATAAAGTTCCCCAACTCTGGCGAGATATACTGTCGTTTAGTACTTACCAACTGTAAAAATAAAAATCAACGGTCATTTATAGATGACCGCCGATAGTATTGACCATCACGTTTATAAACGTGACAGATCTGCTACTTCTAAAAATAAACCTCTTAGTTGTGACAATAAAGCTAGGCGATTATTCTTAAGTGCCTCATCGTCATCCATCACCATAATATTATCGAAGAAGTTATCCACATCTTCACGCAATACCGCTAATGATGCCAATGCTGCCGAATAGTCTCCGTTTTCGTAAAGTGGTTGTACTTTTGCTTGTTGTGCAATGATGGCTTCGTGAAGTGCTTTCTCAGCATCTTCATTTAATAAGCTTTCATTAATCTGAGAAGGAATCTCAGTTTGGACTTTTTTCAGAATATTACTGATGCGCTTGTTTGCAGCAGCTAGGGACTCTGATTCAGCGAGATTTCTAAAATCAGCTACTGCTTTTACACGACCATGAAAATCTAATGGTTGTGTAGGACTTAAGCTAGCTACTGAATTTACAGTGTCACTGTTGATTCCTTGATCTTGGTAGTAAGCTTTTAGACGCTCCATAATAAAAGCGAAAGCATCTTCAATGGCAGCATTTGCATCGATTTTATCTTTTAACCCTGCTGCAGCCTGAGTTAATAATGCTTTAAGGTCAAGATTGAGATTGCCTTCAATGATTATACGTAATGCACCTAATGCCGCACGACGTAATGAAAACGGATCTTTACTGCCAGTGGGTTTCATATCAATCGCAAAAATACCCATAATGGTATCGAGGCGATCAGCTAGAGATAATATTTTGCCAATTTTACCAGCAGGGATTACATCTCCCGCAAAACCTGGCTGATACTGTTCTTGCATGGCTACTGCAACTGCGTCAGCTTCTTTGTCATGCTTGGCGTAGTAGCTTCCCATAATGCCTTGTAGCTCAGGGAATTCTTGCACCATATTGCTGAGTAAATCACATTTTGATAGTTCAGCAGCACGCGTGGCTTGTTGTGAATCAGCGCCGATTTCATTTGCTATAAAACTTGCGAGTTTACTTACCCGTTCTGTTTTTTCAAATAGTGTTCCAAGCTTTTGTTGGAAAACTATTTTCTTTGTAGCTTCACGACGAGACTCAAGTTTGACCTTACAATCTTGATCCCAAAAGAACTTAGCATCGGCAAATCGTGGGCGAATTACACGCTCATTACCTTGGCTTACTGCCACTGGGTTTGTGCTTTTGATATTACTGGTCGTAATAAAATAAGGCATCAATTTGTTGTTAGCATCAACTACAGGGAAATACTTTTGGTGATCTTGCATGCTTGTAATCAAACATTCTTGCGGTACTTGTAAAAAATCTTCGTCGAAGCTACCGCTAACAGCAATTGGTAGTTCGATTAATGCAGTTACTTCATCAAGCAAGTTGGCATCTATTTGAACGACACCTCCTACCTTTTTGGCACTTTCTTCGGCTTGGCTTTGAACTTCAGCACGTCGAGCTTCAAAATCAGCGATTACGTGACCTTGTTGGTGTAATTGTTCGGCATAGCTTGATGCAGTTTTAATAGTGATAGCATCAGGATGATGGAAGCGATGTCCCTTTGTAGTATTACCTGATTTAACGCCAAGAATTTCACCATCAATGATTTGATCATCCAACATCATTACAATCCAATGCACGGGACGTACGAATTCGATATCACTCGTACCCCAACGCATACGTTTTGGAATAGGGAGTTTAGCTAATGATTTACTAACTATTTCTGGGATTAATTCAGTTGTATCTTTGCCTGATACTTCTTGGCGGAATACTAGCCATATGCCTTTAGGTGTTTCGATTTCTTCAAGATCAAATGCAGTAACACCACAAGAACGTGCGAAACCTTCAACAGCTTTTGTTGGGTTGCCATCAGCGTCAAACGCAGCAGCTTTTGCAGGGCCTTTACGTTCAACTGCTTGGTCTGCCTGTTTAACAGGAATGCCTTTGAGCAATACAGCTAAACGTCTTGGCGCAGCGTATGAAATCACTTCACTGGCTTCTAATGATGCGTCTTTTAAGCCGGCAACTACGCCTGCTGTAAATGCATCAGATAGTTTTTTCAGTGCTTTTGGAGGAAGCTCTTCGGTACCGATTTCAATCAGCAGATCTTTAGTCATAGACATTATGCACCCTCCTTTTTGTCTTTCACAAGTGGGAAACCTAAGGCCTCGCGTGAAGCATAATAAGCCTCAGCAATCGCTCGTGATAATGAACGTACTCGTAACATATAGCGCTGACGCTCTGTAACTGAAATCGCATTACGCGAATCCAACATATTAAAAGCGTGCGATGCGGTTAACATCTGCTCATAAGCAGGCAATGGTAAACCAGCTTCGATTAATACTTGGCTTTCTTTTTCTGCCGCATCAAAGTGATGAAATAGCTCATCGATATTAGCAATCTCAAAATTGTATTTAGATTGTTCAACTTCGTTACGATGATAGACATCACCATAGGTGAGTTTATTGCCAGCAGGATCAATTGACCAAACGAGATCGTAGACGACTTCAACATCTTGCAAATACATCGCGAGACGCTCTAAACCATAAGCTATTTCTCCTGTGACGGGTTTGCAGTCTAATCCGCCTAACTGCTGGAAGTAGGTGAACTGCGTCACCTCCATGCCATTTAGCCAAACTTCCCATCCTAATCCCCATGCGCCTAACGTAGGTGATTCCCAGTTGTCTTCAACGAAACGTATGTCATGTTCTAAGGTATCAAAACCTAATGCCTCCAAGGAACCCAAATACAATTCTTGGATTTCTAATGGAGATGGTTTCATTAACACTTGGAATTGGTAATAGCGCTGTAAACGATTTGGGTTTTCACCGTAACGGCCATCAGTGGGACGACGCGAAGGTTGAACAAAAGCAGCATTCCAAGGTTCAGGACCTATCGCACGTAAAAAGGTATTTGGATTATCGGTGCCCGCTCCCATCGGCATATCGTAAGGCTGTAAGATCGCACAGCCTTGTCTTGCCCAGTAATCTTGCAGGGCAAAGATAAGCCCCTGAAAAGTAGATGTATCGTATTGTTTATTTTGTTGCTGCGACATAGTCGAAGGAGCCTTAATGGTATTCGATAAAGGCGAAAATTATACTGTAGTTA
>JBALXO010000009.1:23201-42441 GCA_036960615.1 Cocleimonas sp.
TTTATAAGCGTAATTTTGTACTTTGCTATGAACCTAAGACTGGCTCAGCTCTGCTAATATAAGAGTAATGATAATATTCGGATTAAAGGCATTAATAGGGTGACTACTAACGTGTTGTAAAATTCCCTTCTGGTTTAAAATAATCTGATAATTAAAAATAAACTAATAGAGCTACATATGATTGTAAAAAATAGTTTTTCTGTATCAGGGTTAATCGTACAGAGTGTATCGTTTGCGATTGCGCTAATGACATTTACTGCTTACGCGCAAAGTCCTTCACACAATATGGACCCACTTTCTTTTGATGAATTATCGACAGCTTCTCTTTTGACAGCAGGCCCAAGGCTTGCTGCTCGCGGAGTCAATACCGATGTGAGTTCGCTTACAAATAATAATCGAGAAGTGTTATTAATCGAAAGGAATGAAGAAAAAGGTGCACCAAGTGATCAGCGCCGTGCGGATGTCTTTATTTACGATTATTCAAGAAATGAGTTAATTCAATCGTTGGTTGATTTAAATACTTCGGAAGTTATTCGCTCTGAGCGTAAGCAAGGTGTGCAATTACCACTAACTGATAAAGAGTTAATACGTGCCAAGCATATTGTTTTTGGAGACGAAGAAGAGCGTGCGATTCTAGAAGATGAATTTCGTCGTATTACTTCACGTGAACTCAGCGATATTGCAGATTTAAATATCAAAGCGTTTACGTTTCATGCAGATAGTTTACCAAATAGAGTGAATGAAGCGAGTAAGCAATGTGGCATTCACCGTTGTGCGCAATTAATGCTTTATACACAAGAAAATGTTGTATTTGAAATCAGTCCGATTGTTAATTTATCTGCTGGTGTTGTAACGCAAAGAATTGGTTTTTAAGATGAAAATAATACACATGAAAAACAGCATAATTAAATCTAGTTTTGCCTTCTGTTCCATATTAGTAGTTGTTGCTTTGTCACTGACGAGTGTTGCTCAAGCAAGACCGAATACGACTTCATGCCCAACAGGTAATACCATATCAAAAACATTTTCATCAGGCGCAGCATGGGATATGTGTTGGGAAGTTCGCGATGCCGAAGGTGTCGTTTTAAGCGATGTACATTACAAGCCGGCAAATAAAACTCGTCGTCGCGTACTTGGCGAAGCGGGCCTCTCACAGATTCAAACAGAATATGATGATGGCTCAGCCAGCGAGTTTTTAGTCACACAATTTGGCTTGGGTGGTAATAACTTACAAACCCTCGCACCTTCAATGTGTGAAGGTGGTCAATTACACACAAATGCTGGTCGCGATGTGTTGTGCGAAGTAACAAAAGCTAATGGTTATATTTATCGTTATAGAAATAGTACACGTCGACAAGGCAGTAAGTTAGATGTTTTTAGTGCATCAAATATAAATGCGCGTGAATTTATTATTAAGTGGTCATTTTTAGAAAATGGCACGATTGAAGTTGCTTCTGGTTTAACGGGCCAATTCAACAAAACCACAACAAATGAGGCTAATGGCTGGCAAGTTACGACGCAAAATCGTATTGCTACAGGTTTTACTGATCATTATTTTTGGCGTATGGATTTTGATATTGCTAGTGATAATGATAATGACATTATCGAGCAAATTAAAAGTGTTCCTTCGGCTGATCGCTTGACCAAAACTAAGCAAACACAAACAATTTCTAACGAGTTAGCTGACTCTTTCACTCCTGCGGATAAAAAATTCTGGAGAATAAAAGATCAAAGCGTTACGAATGCTGCAAACCAAGCTATTTCATATGAAATGGTGATGCTCAATTATGCTCAGCAAAGCAAAGGTAACAGTGATTCTGATTGGTTGAAAAATGATGTTTATATGACTCAATATAATGCCTGTGAACGTTTTGCGGTACAGAATCCTACTAACAATTGTGGCGAGAATGTTAGCCAATTTGTTAATGGTCAAAACATCAATGCAAAAGACGTGGTGTTTTGGTATCGCCTAGTGCATCACACTTTACCTCGTGATGAAGACTTCGCTCCAGCTGGCGTTCAATGGAGTCACTTTATTATGTTGCCACGTGATTGGACTTCAACTAACAGTCTTTAACGAGCACTGTAGTTATAAAAAAATATTTTATTCGTAATTAAAACTGAACTGATAATCACTATGAAAATAAAAAAAATCTCTGTTTTATATCGCCTGATTTTGGCAATTGTATTATTGACACCTGCATTGTTGATGCCTGCTTCAGAAGTTGAGGCAGCAGAGTTTTGTAGTGATCAATACTACATTAACGAAACACTGCCAAATGGCGCTTCATGGGACATGTGTTGGGAGCACCGTCAGCGCGAAGGTATCATTTTTCATCACGTATTTTATCAGCCGAAAGATGGCATACGTCGCATGATTTTGAATTTTGCTGCAGTGGCACAAATCCATGTGCCGTACGATGATAATGGCGCTAGATACCATGATATTTCTGATTATGGTATTGGTGGCAATAACATGCTTAATCTTCAGCAAGATGAATGTGCTAGTGGCAGTTTATTGCAGTTTGAAAATAAAAATGTCCTTTGTCAGGAGACCTATAAAGAGCAATTTGCTTATAAAAGCGGAAACAATAGTGATTCAGGCAATAGTTTAAGTTTGTTTAGTGTTTCTCCGGTTGGTGCTTATTATTATATTTCTAGGTGGCGCTTTAAAGACGATGGTTCTATTGAACCTGCGATTGGTGCAACTGGTGCATTACAGCGTTTTGGTTCAAACCAAAGCCGAGGATGGCCTTTAAGCAACAACCAAACAGGTATTGCCCATTTACACAATTTTTACTGGAAGTTAGATTTTGACCTTAATAATACGAGCAATGATGACGTCGTCGAAGAAATTAACTTTGCCTTGGTTAATGGTAAACGTGAAAGAAGTATTTCTGAATTTAATTCAGAGGTATCACGCAAAGTAAATCCGACTACTCTTCGACATTGGCGCGTGCGCGACAAAAATCTAGATAATGCCAATGGGCATGGTATGTCGTACGATATTTTAATCAATGAATCGGGTCATCAAGATATTGGTCCATCAAGTGAGCCTTTCACACAAAACGATTTCTATGTAACAAAGCAAAAAAATAACGAAAAGTTTGCTTCACATAATGTTTCTGGTGGAGAAAACTTAGCAGAATTCACCAATGATGAAAGTCTAGTTGATGGCGATATCGTTGTTTGGCCGGGTACTACTTTTTACCATATGCCCCGTGGTGAAGATATTCCTCACATGGATGCTCATTGGAGCCATATTAAAATTGTGCCGCGTGACTGGCATGCCTCAAATCCTTTAGTTAGTGAGCCAATTAACACGCCTCCAACTATTACTAGTCCAACAAATCAGACTACAGCACAAAATGCTTCAGTTAACTTAACTATTCAAGCAAATGATATTGATGGCGATTCTCTTAGTTTTAGTGCGAGTGGGTTACCTACTGGGTTACAAATCGATACTGATTCAGGTGTTATTACAGGTACTGCCAATGCAGCAGGTAACTTTAATGTTAGCGTTAATGTATCGGATGGAACAGAAAGTAGGTCATCTCAATTCAGTTGGGTCGTAGTAAATAATAACAATCCACCTACTGTCACTCGACCAGCAAATCAGAGCACCGTGCAAAACGCATCAGTGAATTTAGCCATACAGGCAAATGATATTGATGGTGATAGCTTAAGTTTCAGCTCTACGAACTTACCTGTAGGCTTACAAATTAATTCAGCTACTGGCGTAATTTCAGGTGCTCCAACAGTGGCAGGTGTTAACACCGTTAATATTACTGTTAGTGATGCCTCGACAAGCGATAGCATTCAATTTACATGGTTAGTTACTGTTCCAGCTGGAGCGTTTTCTAATCAAGTTTCAAATACAGCAATTACGATTAATGGGTCCTTAAGTGACTGGATGGGGTTAGATTATTATACGAATGATCCTGATGATATTGATAACAGCAATGGTACAAATAACCAAATCGATTGGTTAAGGGCTTCAATTGCTCATAGTCCGCAATATGTCTTTATAAATTATCAAAACAGACAAAATATAGATTCAAGTAATAACTCAGGTTCGTTTGTACCATGGGGTTGGACTATCTATTTTGACACAGACAGCAATGTTACTACAGGCTATCAAGGTACAGGGGGCATTGGTGCTGATTATATTGTTAGTGGTAACGTAATCGAACGCTATACAGGTACAGGAACAGATTGGAGCTGGGAAATTGTAGAAAATGCTTTAGTAAGCTATTCGGGTAGTGACTTAGAAATGCGTTTCCCGCGCTCTTTGATTGGTAACCCAACGGAAATGAAACTGGTGTTTGTGGGAAGTAATGCTGCATTTAATGGTAGTGGAACTGACCTATATCCTGACACTGGCTCATTCCGTTATCAATTTACGGGTGTTAGTAATACGAATATAGCGCCAGTGGCTAATAATCAACAGGTCTCGATAGGTAGTGGCGCATCAATTAGCGTGGTTTTAAGTGCTAACGATAGTAATAATGATTCGTTAAATTATCAAATTACTCAGCAGCCACAAAATGGCTCAATTACGGGTTCTGCTCCTAATATTGTGTATACCGCGAACGATAGTTTTGTCGGTACTGACTCGATTCGATTTAAAGCAAATGATGGTCAACTTGATAGTCAAATAGCAGCTATCACAATAGATGTTAGCTCATCACAAAATGCAGCTGCATTTTCAAACTTTGTAGATTCGGCAATTGTTATCGATGGTAATAATGCGGAGTGGTCTGGTTTAGATCGTTTCGATGCTGACCCGAATGACACTACTGGGAATATCGATTGGCAAGATGTTGCTTTTGCTCATAATAACCAAACGTTTTATTTGAATTACAAAAACCACGGCAATATTGATCCTGATAATGACTCTGGGGACTACTTAGCTTGGGGTTGGCAGGTATTTATTGATACTGATAAACAAGCAACTACTGGCTATCAAGTTGGAACTATTGGCGCTGACTACGTTTTAGAAGGTAATCAATTACAAAAATATACAGGTGCAGGTTCCAATTGGAGTTGGAATACTATTTCGGCTGTTACAACACAATACTCAGGCGATGTTGCTGAGCTTTCGCTGCCGCGTAGTCAATTTGGTAATCCAGATTCAATTCGCGTTGTGCTCTCTGGCAATAGTAGTTCATACGGAGGTAGTGGGGTTGATATTTATCCTGATGGTCAAAACAATAGTGCAGCTGCTCGACAATATTTTGATTACGATTTCAGCGGTGGAGCAACGGGTGGTAATAATCGTCCAATCGCATCAACACAAAATGTAAGTTTAAATGCAGGGGCGTCAGTCGCTATTACTTTATCAGGCTCTGATTCGGATAATGATTCATTGAGTTATAACGTGTTGGCGAGTCCAACGAACGGATCTCTAAGCGGTACAGCACCAAACCTTACTTATACGCCAAATTCTGGTTTTTCTGGACAAGATAGCTTCACTTTTAATGTGAGTGATGGAAGTACAACGAGTGAGACTGCTTTAGTTAATATTAATGTTACTGACGTTCAAAATGGTGTTTATTCTAATTTGGTGAATAACATAAATATCGATGGTAATGACGCTGACTGGTCTACTTTATCTTCATTTACAGCAGATTCAGATGATATTAGTGGAGCGAATAATTTCATCGATTGGCAGCGTGCGGCTACAGCGCATAGTGCAAACGATATCTACTTCCTATATCAGAACTTTGGTGCAGTTAATTTAAGTAATAACAATGGTACGTTTGTTGATTGGGGATGGCAGACTTATATCGATACAGATAACAGCGCTGGCACAGGTTATCAAATAGGTAATATTGGTGCTGATTACATTATCGAAGGTACCCAAGTGCAAACGTATACAGGTACGGGAAGTAACTGGAGTTGGGGTAATTTCACTTCTGTTAACTTAAGTTATAGCGCTAATACGGTTGAGCTTAGCTTTGCTAGAAGCGCGATTGGTTCTCCAAATGAATTCCGTGTGTTATTTATTGGCGACAATGCGGTATCAAATGGAGATAGTGTTGATAATTATCCAGATAATTTAGACGCATTTAGGTATCAATTATCGGGAGGAACAGTAACCACTGCGAACCGTCCCGTAGCCAGTGATATGATGATTGATGTGACTCAAAACTCTAATCGTAGCTTTGATTTACTAGCTAGTGATCAAGATAATGATGCACTTTCGTACCGTTTAATTGACTCACCCGACAATGGTTCTTTGGGTAACTTTAATCCAAACGGTACTTCAATTAATTACACAGCTAATACTGATTTTGTAGGGGATGATAGTTTCCGCTATGTTGTTAACGACGGTACATTTGATAGCTCAGTGCAAACAGTAAGACTGAGAGTGGCTGCTTCAACAACTCCACCATCTACAGGCAATGGTGGTAGCGGTGGCGGTTCAACCAGCTTATCTGTATTAATCTTGCTTGGTTTTATTGGTATATTTAGAAGGCGTTTTAGGTTTAACCTTTATGAATAAACATTTACTTTTTCTAGTTTTATTTTGTTTTAGTAGTTCGTTATTAGCGAACCAGACAAATACGATAGAAATAAAAAAAGTTTCTCAACGGACCATTTATAATAGTAAATTAGAGTGTGGAAAAGTATTAAGTGCGGGTTCTTTTCAAAGTTGTTGGTTGACGTTGTTTCATGAAGATAAACCAGTAAGAAACACTGAGGTATTTATCAATGGTGGTATGCCTGCGCATCAACATGGATTGCCCACTTCACCTCGAATTGATTGGTCAGAAGTTAAAAACGTTTATGTAATAAAGGGCTTAAAATTTAGTATGCCAGGAGAATGGTCGTTAAATTTCAAAGTAAATGCTGAGGACGATGCATTAAAAGATCAGATAACTATATTAGTTAACGTTAATTGAGATTAATTGATTTCTTTTAATTGATGTAAAATCTCCCTATGAAAAAAATTTTCTTTTTACTCTTAATTTTTATCAATATTCAGAGCGCTCATGCTCAAAATTGGACTGAAGCTGAAATTAGAAAAATACAGACATTTTCATTAAACTCACTACCAAGTCCTGAAGACCCTTCCAATAAATATTTAAATGATCAAGGTGCAATTAACTTGGGGAATACTTTATTCAACGATAAACGCTTGAGTAGTAATGGTAATGTCTCTTGTAGTAGCTGCCATATTGAAAAATATGCTTTCACAGATAATAAAAAATTAGCAATAGGTTTGCGCGAAGGTTTCAGAAACACTTCAACCTTGTTAAATGCTGCTCAACATCATTGGTTCTTTGCTGATGGTGCAAAAGATAGTTTGTGGGCTCAGGCATTGAGTTCGATTGAAAATCCTGCTGAACAAAATTTTACGCGAATGGAAATGATGCGTTTGATTTCTACTGACAAGAATTATCGAAAACAATATCAGCAAATATTCTTTCAAAAGCTCCCTGATCAATTACAATTAAATTCACTGCCTTCGAAAGCGGGACCAAATGCCAAACTAAATGATTTGATCGCTTGGAAAAAGCTGAATAAAGTACAACGGCATCAAATCAATAGGGTATTTACTAATGTAGGTAAATCAATAGCTGCTTTTGTTTCTACAATAAAACCAAAATCAACTCGCTTTGATAGTTTTGCTGATGAGCTTAGTAGTGATGTTAAAAATACTCACTTAAGTGAACCTGAGCAACGAGGGTTACGTCTATTTATCAGTCAAAAATCAGGCTGTGCCAATTGTCACAGCGGCCCTTTACTTAGTAATAAAACGTTTCATAATATTGGTACAGGAATACCGGGCAAAGATAACGGCCGTTCTGAAGTGGTTGAATCTCTAGTACGTGATGAATTTAATTGTTTGAGTTCATACAGTGATGCAAAGTCTAAACAGTGTTTGGAATTGAATTACATAAATAGAGATAAGCATCAGCTAACAGGAGCTTATAAGACCTCTACTTTGCGTAGTATCAGTAAAACAGGCCCGTATATGCATGATGGTCGTTTTGATAATTTGAGTGAAGTCATAAAACATTACATTTCAGAAAGTAAGAAAACACCAAGAAATACGGATGTAAGTCCATTGAACCTAAGTGAAAAGGATCAGGTTGATCTAATTAGTTTTTTGTTAACCTTGTAAATTAGTATAAAAATTCAGTTAGAGCTTAAGGCCAAGATTGATCCTTTTGATAGGCAAATATATATGCAACAATAGAAACTGAATTTTGTAGATAAATGGGGCTAACTTTAATGAAAATACTACCGAGAATAAGCACTTTCGTTTTTTTATCATTGTTTATTTCTGGCTGTAGTAATTTTACTGGACCGAGGTTTAATTATGAGGGTTCTGTAAAAAATCCTTTAAAAACCAACAAAGATTTAAAAATAGAAAAAGTATTAATCAGTGGAATATGGACATATGAACGTCAATCTGATGATTGTAAAGATACTAATTGGGTGCAGAGTTTCGATTCAAATCGTTACTACAGATCTGTAGGAGCCGCTTGTTTAATACCTAATGCATTTTCTGTTGATGCCGAAAACTGGTATCTAAAAGATCAGATTTTATACGTTACAAACCTATCACCAGATAGTGATAATGATATTATTTTGAGATACGGGATTGACTATTTAGATCAAAATAGATTGGTTTTAAGTAGCGGTGAATACAAATATACGTTTCTTAAGTAGAAGATAACATATAATTCAAACTATATATTAACCTAAACTAGGTTTGTTTTAGGGTGTCTGTGATGCTCATTTAGACCCAAAATAATCCTATTGCTTCTTTAAAACCTCAATCACTTCACCATGTTTAAGATGCTTGGCTAATTCTTTCGCTGTTTTACCATCACTATTTGATGATGATGTACTCAATCCTTGTTTGATCAAGTAAGCAGCTGTTTTTGGGTGCCCAAAGCGCGCAGCTGAATGTAATGCAGTCCAGTCTTTCTGTGTTCTAGCATTTAACCTTGCACCTGTTGCAAGTAGTAGTTGAACTACTTCTAACCGACCTTTAGCTGCTGCTTCATGCAATGGCGTCTCTTTATATTGATCTTTAGCATTTACATTCGCACCATTTGCAATTATGACATTAGCAAAACCTAATTGTCCACGAGCTGCAGCTTTGTGAAGTAGCGACTCGCCAATATCGTCAGTGATGTTCACATCTGCATTGTTTTGTGCCAATAATTGAGCAATTTCAATATTCCCATTACGTAATACAACTTGTAGTGGCGTACCTATTTTACTGCCTGTATTCGCATCCGCGCCGTACTTTAAAAGCTTCTCAACAACCCCAACTTGAGCTTTAGAGATAGCCAGATGTAAAGGAACTCCACCGCGACCACTTTGATTTGGATCAGCTTGGTAATTTAATAAACGATTCACAATACCTGTTTGATTACGTTCGATAGCAACTAGCAATGGAGTCTCACCAGCACTGCTAAATTTATTTGCATCCGCACCATTTTCAAGTAGCAGTTGAACAAAATCTTCATTGCCACGATCGATCGCTAACAATAGTGGTGTTCTGCCTGCTCGATTAGTCGCATCTACATCAGCACCGTAAAGGACTAATTTATCGGCTATATCGTCTAAGCGAACACGTAACGCAGTGAATAAAACAGGTGATCCATTAGGTGAGATGGTATTTGCATCAGCACCTTGTTTTAAAAAACGTTCTGCCTCTTTTGCTCTTGCAGCCATTAAATTATCTGCAAAGGCCTTATCTGTAACAGGGTTTGAATTCGGACGATAAGGGACTTTACGTTTTTTAATTAGGCCAAATTTGGATTTTCCATCTTCGGCAGTTTTAGTCGCTTGATCTTCTTCTATGCTCTCTGTAGTTGTACTTGACTTTATTGCGGAGTCATCTGTACTTGTTGAATCGTTGTTCTTTATGCCTGCACCTGCACAGCCTGCAAGAAATGCAATGAAACACATTAGACTTAATATCTTTCGTAATGAACTAGTCAACGTAAACACCTTTTTTTTACTTAACGTAATGACGATAAGTAATTTCCCCTAAGTGACCGAATAATAGCCAATCTTGCCATTTATGTCATGGCTAATTACTTTATATTTTATTTGCTGATAAGTTATAAGGTTTATATTGAACGTCTATATGACTGAACCAATCAGCTACAAAGCTATCTGATAAAACCAATCATAGAGCTAGCTTTAATGGAAAAGGCCCAAAAGGGGGATGGTGTCTTTTAAATATTAAACACGATTAAATACAACTACTGAACGAACTTCATCAAACGCTTCACAGTCAGCTTTCAGTATGGCTAAAATTCCAGAGGAATTTGCTTCATTTAACACCAACTCAACTTCAATTTTTCCATTAACATAATGTAAGTTAATACTGTGAATATTCTCATCGATTGAATGCTTTTGCATAATAGGATAAAGCTTCGCTATTAGTTTTTTGCGGCTTGGTAATAGTCTAGATAATGATGCAGTATCGTCATCTTCAGGATCAATATGAACCGTAATATCGCTCAATTCTGGGAATTTCTTATGTAACTTTCCCATTGTACTTTCGGCAATGTAATGGCCTTCTGAAACACTCAGATAAGAATTCACTTGTAAATGGACATCAGCCAAAACATCGTTGCCCATCTTTCGGGTTCGCAGCATGTGCATGTGGTCAACGCCTTCAATGTTTTTGATAAACTCTTTCATTTCATCTATTTTTTCAGCATCCCATGCGGTATCTACTAATTCCATGGTGCTATCTAAAATAAGGCGAGCGCCCATGAAGAAAATCATCATCGCAACTAAAATGGCGGCCACAGCATCTAGCCATGGAATCTCAAAAATCACACTACCGGCAATACCGATGGCAACAATTAATGACGAAATAGCATCTGAACGATGGTGCCAAGCATTCGCCTCTAACATCTTAGAATTAAAGCGATTAGCGACGCGCATGGTGTAATGATATAGCCCTTCTTTCGCAAAAATAGCGAGGGCAGCAAAAATTAAAGCGATCGATGTGGGTTGAGTTAGATGTTCAGGATTGAGTAATCTAGACACCGCATTAAATGCGATGCCGACGGCAACGCCCGTTAGAGCAAGCCCGAGAATAACAGTGGCTAAGGTTTCAAAACGGCCGTGTCCATAAGGATGAGCTTCATCTGCCTCTTGATTTGCCATTTTTGCTGCGAATAATACGACGAAGTCGCTAGCAAGATCAGACAGGGTATGAACACCATCAGCAATCAACGCTTGGGAGTTAGCAAAAAAGCCACCGATCAATTGCACTAAGGATAAGAAAATATTCACTACTACGCCAATCAGCGTCACTTTACGTGTGGCTTCGTAACGGATTTGCTTTGTGGTTTCTTCACTCATTTGAAAATAGTATTAACTTCCTGTTTTAACTGATTTTCTCTTAATAAAACTAATGTAGTCGTAGTTTAAAACTTACGCCTCAGCAGGCGTTTTTGCAGTAATTGTGAGAGCGTGTAGTTCACCAGAAGTAATTGCTGAATTAACGGCTGCATATACTGCCTGATGGCGTTTTAGAGTACTCAGACCTTCAAAAGTTTCACTGATAACGGTAGTTTCATATTTGTAACCATCTCCACTAACGCTAACGTTTGCGGCAGGAATTCCATCTTCGATAAGTTTGGTGACGTCTGCATTACTAATGCTCATTTTAAGCCTTTAAATTTATTTTAATGTGATGCTGGAGTATAGGTTACCTAATAGTAGATTTATAGCGTCTTAAATGACACCCCCCACCTTTTTGGCTATTTCACGTTATTGTTATCTCTTAGGTGGAAGATGTTTACGCGGTGCATTTCTAAAACCTAACTTCATGCCGCCGCCAATACTCGCACCACTATGACCTGAACTGTCATCGAATAATAAACCGATCTGCCTTCTGCCATTGGCAATACGTTTTTTGGTTTCGAATAGTTTTCTATGTAACTCTCGAGAATAAACTAAAGAATAAGCTCTTGGCGGTCCTTCGTCTCCAGGACGAATCCATAGGTGAATATTGCCTGAGATTTTTTCAAGTGGGTTAGGCTCAACCACATCGGCAGAAATCAACTCGAACTGAGTAGGCAAGGTTTGATCAGATGGCCACCCTTTAGTTTCTTGCATACTAGTCCAATGCAAAAAGTAAACTAAGGGTAGCAACAGGCAAATGATGATTTTATGGCTAACGCGAAAGCGTTTACCAAATATAGACCAAACGATAAAAATTATTAGCGCGACATAACTTAAACTCAACAATAAAAAAGGCTGATTCATTGTGGTTTACCTAACATCGCATCGGGCAAAAGACTGGGTAAATGATCTAAAGAATAAGGCGTTAAGGTGATGGGTAATTGACTTATTTGATGAACGCTGCCATCGGGTTTAATCGTGAAGCGCACCGCCGTAGTTTCTTCATCTTGTTTGTCTAGGTTAATCGTTTTACGGAAAACCGTTTCGTATTTTGGATTGATACGATCAATGCGTATATCTACTGGAATCGCTTTTTTAGATTTGGCGGTATAGTAATAAAGATTCACAATGTATTCGCCGGCATGACGCTTTCGAATAGTGATAATTTCTTGATTGATTGGGTGAATTTCTTGTTTACCATCTATGATTAAAGTGTCGTTTACCTCACCTCGATCATCACGCTCTAAATGCAGCCAGCCAACTTCTTTTTGCAGATAGGAAACGGTGTGACCAGTCGGCGCGCGCATCCAAAGGTCTATATCATCCGCTATGTTTTGCGGCCATGTGGCAGTAATAATGTATTCAGCTTGTTTTTCAACCTTGGCTTTATCGGCTTTAGGGTTGATAAATAGCAAAGTAACTAGAAATAAAAAACTGAAGCCCAATAAACTATTAAAAAGCAAATCTATAAAGGGATCAGCTTTTGGGGTGTTTCGACCATTTTTATACAAACTAGCCATCTAGGTTTTATTTTCTGGACTACTGTTTGCTTTTACCCCTAGTTTTATAATTTCACTAACTAGCCCATCGGCACAGCGATCTAACCATTGGCATTGAAGTGAAATAAGTAATGCACCACCAAGACCTGTAAGGGTTGTGTAGAGAGCCACTTGCATGCCCGTGCCCATCGTCCCTAGGAGATTTTGCAATGCTTGAATGTCGTTGTTTTTTAATTCATAAACAGTGCTTAGCATCAACACGAATCCAATTACGGTACCGATAAGGCCCAGTCGCATTAAAACATCAGAAAAAAACCAACCGTTGCTATGGCCTCGATGAATACGTTCGACTAACCTGGCGAGTAATGACTCTGATTCATTCAAATTTTGTTGGCGTTGCCATTGTAATAAGTCCAAATGTTCAACTGCCCAACTCGAAGCTTGTATCGGTTGTTTGTAATTATGGGTATAAGAGATTTGTTTGGATAGTTCCCAAGCTGACCGGCCTAAATAAATGGTAACGAAAGAAAATAATATTAAAATGATAGAAGATAGATAAGTGATGTCTTGAGTAAAGAGTTTTTCGAAAAGACCAAAATCCCAAGCAAGGTAAGCACCGAAAATAATAGCGCCGGTGATTAATAACCAGCCATAAAATGGATAGTAATTGTCACGTGTCATGGTTCAGCAACTCCTATTTTGAATTTTAGCTTGAATATAGAATACTTTTGATTAAACATAAAAAAGGCTGACAAAATGTCAGCCTTTTTACAACTATTTAAACACTAACAGAAATGGAATTACTTAGCGGTAGAAAGGCCAAGAATTTCCCAAGTCTGCATACCACCACGGAAATATTTGATTTTATCCGCTGGGTAACCGAATTTTCTTAAAGCAGCGATACTTGCAGGCGATTGACCACACCACATACCGTTACAGAACATCACTAAAGTTTTAGCATCAGAGTAATCAAAGACTTTAGACGTGTCACCGTCAGCGATTGCTTCATCTACATCAAGAGCATCATTACCTGCAGCTAGTTTTACGCCGAACTGCTTAGTCATGACATTCATGATGCCTTCAGTCGTAGCGCCTTTCTTAGGAGTTAATTCAACCCATGAAACATTAACTGCACCGGGAATTGTACCTTTAGCTACCCAATCAGGTGTACGTGAATCAACGAGTTTGATGCTGCTATCGCCTTTTGACATTTTGTCGGCATAGTTAATAACTTCAACTTCACCAATCGTTTGAATGCCTTTACCAAGGCTCATTGGCTGAATGCAAAACGGAGGACACGCACGTGATGTTTTAGCAAATGCTGGGTTAACCGTATTTTTGTTATCTTGATTACGTGAAATTTCTGTCGGCTTGCCATTATGCATTACTGTAATGCTTGATAAAGTTGGCGTTATGCCGACGGGCTTAGCTGAAACTGTTGATGCGCTTATTGATAAGGCACCTGCAACGATAATTGAGCTTATGAGTTTTAATGTTTTCATATGAGTTCTCCTCCAAGAGATTATGAGAAAATATAGTGGTTTGAAAAAATGTTCTGATAAATATTGTTTAGCCCATGATTGATAGAATATATGGCGAATGGGATAAACTTAATATGTCTTTATGGGTAGCTGTTTATATCACAAATTAATCGCAGTCGGGTTCTGCTTCTTCATCTTCTTCGTCGGCTGGACTTTCTGTGGTCTCATCAGTTGAAGGTTTTTCTTCTTCAGTATCTTCACCACTGGCTGCATCTGTTACAGTTTTTTCTTCAGTTTTGTCCTCTGAAACTGATTCCGTCACAATTTCAGAAGATTCTGATTTCGTATTTTCATCGGCATAAGCGTTAACATTCAATACTAAGAAGCACAGGATATACAGTATTGTTAATATTTTAGATTTAAACATGTGGGAGACCTTATTAGTTGTATTTTAAAATACGGTGCTGACAATTTTTTGCAAATATGCCTAAGTGGATAGTTAACATTATGAATTGTAGGGTTATTTCTGTAGCCAAAAAGTAACTGGACCATCATTTGTTAAACTAACTTTCATATCAGCACCAAATTTTCCAGTTTCTACTTTTGATAATTGTGCATTTGCTAAGACAATAAATTGATCGAAAAGGTTTTTACCTAGTTCAGGTGGCGCTGCAGAGGCAAAGCTGGGGCGAGTCCCTTTTTTGGTATCTGCGGGTAGGGTGAATTGTGGTACTACCAGTAAAGAGCCGCCAGTATTTAACAAAGATAGATTCATTTTTTCGTTTTCATCTTCAAAAATACGGAAGTTGATTATTTTTTTAAATAGGTCTTTTGCGTTTTGCTCGGTATCTGTTTTCTCTACGCCTAATAAAAGTAGAATACCATTATCTATATTAGCTATTTGCTCGTCTTCTACGACTACATTGGCGTGCGTAACACGTTGAATAAGTCCGATCATGCTTTGAGTCGCTTCAACATATCATTGCTGGCTTTTATCAATGCCGAACTAATACCTTGTTCACCCGCGGAATGTCCAGCATTTTGAATCACGAACAACTCAGATGCAGGCCAAGCATTATGAAGATCAAATGCCTGTTTGATCGTACAAATCATATCGTAGCGACCATGAATGATGAATCCAGGAATATCCTGTAAACGATCCATATTGTTTAACAGCTGATCAGGCTCAAAAAAGCTATTATTTATAAAGTAATGGGCTTCAATTCTGGCAACACTTAAGGCCGTCTTCGGGTCGCCAAAATGATCGAGCAACGCTGATTTTGGTTGTAATGAAGCTGCTCGTGCTTCCCATAAAGCCCAAGCTTTAGCAGCTCCCATACGGGCTATCTCGTTATCACCAGTGAGCCTTTTATGATACGCTGAAACTAGATCTTCGCGCTCTGCTTCGGGGATAAGCTGTAGAAAATCTTCCCAATAATCAGGGTAGAACTGGCTTGCACCTTCTTGGTAAAACCAGTGGATTTCTTTGGGTGTAGATAAAAAGATACCACGAACGATTAACCCTGAAACCGCTTTAGGGTGAGCTTGCGCATACGCTAAAGCCAATGTCGAACCCCACGAACCTCCTGCTACGACCCATTTATTTATCTCAAATTTTTCGCGAATCATTTCGATGTCTGCGATTAAATGATCTGTGGTGTTATCGATTAAAGAAGCGTGAGGTTTAGATTGCCCACAACCGCGTTGATCAAATAAAATGATACGGTATTTTTCGGGATCAAATAATTGCCGATGATAAGGTTCGCAACCAGCGCCAGGCCCGCCATGCAAAAAAACGACTGCTTGGCCTTCGGGGTTGCCACATTCTTCAACATAGATCGAGTGAGTCTCATCGACATCTAGATAAAGGGAATCGTTCTTTTTAATAGGTGGGAAGAGATCGCTCATGCTTGAATCTGTCGCTAATGAATTAGAAATAACAAACATCATACCGCTCAGATGGTTGCTCGTAAAATAATCACATGACTGAATGATGGGTCTTTAATAAATAAAGGTGTTAAGCCAGTATTATATTTAGAGAATATCGTTTATATAATATTGGAATAGAGAAATGAAATATTTGAACCCTGACAGGAATTACATAGAAACAGGCAGAAAGGTGGGGGTGTCTTTACAAACTATTTAAATATGCCTAAGGATTAAATCCTTAGGCATATCAATAATGTTCGAACTATTAAAGTCCAGCCATCGTTAATGTTGCGATAACTTTATCTTTATTTTGTTGTTTTGCTTCTGTGAATTTTTCAGCAAAAAGCGTCATGTAGTATTTATCTTTCTTCTCTAACGGGAAATCTAAAACAGTAATTTCTCCTTTAGGAGATACATACTTCTTCTCGATAATCGTCAATTCTGATTGGTCAGTACCGATATCTTTACGAGATACAGGCTCGCCTGTTTCAACATAACCTAGTTTGAGTAATGCTTTATTGATGTCTTCAAAGCTGAATAATTCATTTTTATCTTCAGTTTGAATCATTACATCTGTTGTGCAACCGTCTTCTTCAGGAGATACCGCATAACTAATACCATCTTTATGAACTTCGTAAACACCTTTAAAATCTTTCGCTAGAGATAACTCAGGAGAAACTTCTAGTGTTTTCGTAAGCGTCGCTTGATCATCATATTTCTTTTCACAGTATTGATTGTGTAAAGATAAGAAAGTAGTTAAATGAGGTGTTTCAGTGCTAGCAGAAGCAGTATTTCCACAACCACTTAATATGATTGTTGTTACAATAGCTGCACTACACAGAGCGATAAGGGGAACAACTTTATTCATGGGGTTTGCCTTTGATTTTTGTTATTTTTATTTCGTTATGAGGTAAATATAGCGAGTTAAATAAATTTCAACAACAATTCTCAGACTAATGGATACTATAGCATTGATAGATGGGATTCAGTTAAGCTACTGTTAATGAAAGAGAAAAATACAGCTGTAATGGCAACAAAAAAGAGAGCATGGTTAGTTGACTCAAGCATCTATGTTTTCAAGGCTTGGTTCACTTATCCTGACAGCGAAGACACACATGGTAATTCTATTAATGCTGTTAGAGGTTTTATCGACTTTGTTTTTCAGCTGTTGAATACTGAAAGGCCTGAACTGATTGCCTTTGCCTTTGATGAAAGTTTGGCGACTTCACATCGTAAAGATATTTATCCTGAATATAAAGCAAATCGCTCGCCTGCACCTGAGTCCTTACGTTATCAATTTCGTTTGTGTCGAGAGTTTATTCAAGCCTTGGGTATTCACCAAGCGGCTAGTTCTAGATATGAAGCCGATGATTTAATTGGTACATGGTCAAGCTATTTAAACCAATGCTCAACGCCAGTAAATATTATTACCGCGGATAAAGATTTAGCGCAGCTAGTCAATGAAGATGATTTTTGGTGGGAATATCTGCGAGGCGAACAACTCGATACTAAGAAAATCACCAAGCGCTTTGGAGCTAAACCAAGTCAAATTGCAGATCAGTTAGCTATTGCTGGGGATAAATCTGACAATATCCCTGGAGTGCCAGGAATAGGAATGTCTACTGCAGGAAAATTATTAAGAAAATTTGATAATTTAGATGAATTGTTTACGAGGGTCGATGAAATATCCACAATGCAAATACGTGGAGCGATGCGTATCCAGGACTTAATTTCGGAACACAAAGAATCGATTAAACTATCTAGGCAACTCACTGGTATTGTTTGTGATATAGAAGCCGTCAGCGCTGATGATTTCATCATCGATAAAGTTGACCCCCTAGCGTTAAAGTCATTATGTAATCAACTGAATTTATCTTCTGAATTAACTCAACAATGGCTTGCATTGCAAGTATCTCTATCTTGAAAGCGTAGCTGTCCATTAATCACTGTTCTTATCCCTGTTATCTCTTTTGATCAAACCTTCTGCGTCGATATTGCTACATTCGCGTCTTACTTGTATCACCTGCTGTATTTAAATGTTGAAACCAGAATTAAATAGAGAAACAAAGCCTAAAAGTCCTCTGACACTACTGTTATTAATTGCTTTTTTAGTGATTGCAACATTAGTAGTGATCTCGAATTATTTTTTTAGACCGGGTTTAGAATTGGATTTAAGGAATAGAATAGTCTCTAAACTTTATTCATACAGATTGCATAATCCTGTGATAAAGGTAGAGGGCAGAGATGTCATTTTGAATGGCATTGCTCGAAATAAATCAGAAGCTGAGACAATTGAAGCTGAAATTCAGAGTATTTCTGGAATTCATCGAGTAGAAAACAAATTACTTATTAATAATCAAAGTGATTAATAACTAGGCAATTGAATAAAATTCATACAAATGTACAGATGGAAACGTCATAAAAGCTGATAAACCGCCATTCATTGTTTGAGATTCATTGCTACACTATAACTATGCACAGACCAAGATGGTCTACTGTTTTTTAATTGCCTTACAAGGAATGTGAGCAGTTATTGAATAAGTAAATTTCTCATAAAGTTTATGAGTAAGGCTTGTTCCTAAGAATCAAGGATGATTTTATGACTTATTTTATTTATCAAATAACATTGTTGAGTACGATTGCCGTTCTAGCAGGAATAGGAATAGGCTGGTGGTTACATTTTTATTACGGTCAAAGTAAACGAGTTCAACCTAGTAAAGACCTTGATGCGTTAAAAGGCTATTTAGCCGAGTCTGTAAAAACAAATGCACATCTAAAAATAAAACTCAAACACGCCGAAGAACAAATCGAAACGCTAACGCAAGAAGAGATTCCAGGATTAGGTGGGGTTGATTTTGAAGCGTATAAAGCGTTTGAAAATACGATTAAAGAAGCTAATCTACGTAAATACCTAAGCTGAAAACTGATTAA
>JBALXO010000009.1:42541-58836 GCA_036960615.1 Cocleimonas sp.
AAAGGCAGTAGGTATTCACGACAAGCATCAGTAATGCCAAAACCATCTTCACTGATATATTCAGTAGGCATCATTTTCTCAATATTCGCTACTTCAGATAAGTCACACGATTGGATTTCCCACTGATAAGGATTATTGGAAGTTCTGATAATCGCAGGCATCACTGAGTTTTTGCCTTCAATGGCTAATTCTACCGCGGCTTCGCCTAAAGCATAAGCTTGATCAACATCAGTTTGAGATGCGAGGTGACGTGCGGCGCGCTGTAAATAATCAGCTACTGCCCAGTGAAATTTGTAACCTAATTCTTGTTTGATCATATTAGCCACGACAGGTGCAGCTCCGCCTAATTGTGCGTGACCAAAATCATCCCGAGTGCCCTGTTCGGCTAAAAATCTACCATCAGGCCAGGCCACACCTTCAGAAACCACCACGCTACAATAACCGTGGCTTTTAACTTTGGAATCTACCAAGGCTATGAACTTGTCTTGATCGAACTTGATTTCAGGAAATAGCACAATCACAGGAATATCGTTGTCTTCATCAGCTGCCAATGCGCCAGCTGCTGCTATCCAGCCTGCGTGTCGACCCATGACTTCAAGTACAAATACTTTGGTCGAGGTTTCTGACATTGAGGCAACGTCAAAACTCGCTTCGCGGGTTGATACGGCAATATATTTTGCAACAGAGCCAAAGCCTGGGCAGTTATCCGTAATAGGTAAATCGTTATCTACGGTTTTAGGGATATGAATGGCTTGAATCGGGTAATCCATTTTTTCAGATAATTGTGATACTTTTAAACAAGTATCAGCTGAATCACCACCACCGTTATAGAAGAAGTAACCAATATCATGCGCTTTAAATACTTCAATCAAACGGCTGTATTCTGCTTGGTTTTCTTCGAGGCTTTTCATCTTGTAACGACAAGAGCCAAAGGCACCTGATGGCGTATGCAGTAAACCTGCAATGTCTTCATCAGACTCTTTGTTGGTATCTATTAGGTTTTCAGTAAGCGCACCAATGATGCCATTTTGTCCGGCGTAAACCGTCCCAATTTTATCTTTGTGTTTTTTAGCAGTTTGGATAACGCCACAAGCTGAAGCGTTGATTACTGAGGTTACGCCGCCAGATTGGGCGTAGAAAGCATTCTTTATAGACATACAATTCCTTATTGGCTTTTGATGTTTAAGGTGGTTTATTAGTCGCGTGTAAACGTGGTAATAACATAGCCAGTTTCGCAAAACCCGCATAATACGTGAGTCGAGCTAATAATTCATATTATTTCTAGATTAAAGGAATGATTGAAGGGATTGTTGTGATGGTTGCGATTCAAAACAGTTAAAAAGGTAGGGGGGTGTCTTTTAATCTATTTAATAAATCTATTTTCGTTGATTCTATCTACTCAGGTTTAATCACTTCATTGCCAGATTGATACCAAGCAATAATTCCACCTGCAAGATTTATCGTATCAAGACCTAGCTGCTCATTTACGTATTCACAGGCAGAGGCTGAACGAACGCCACTACGACAGTAAAAAACGATAGTTTTATCAGTAGGGATTTCATTCATCATTGTTGGCACATCGTTTAACGGCGTTAACCTACCGCCTCGAATCATGCCTTGTTGAAATTCTGCTGGGGTGCGAATATCGTATAATAAAAGGTTATCTCCTTCTGAATCGATCATTTGTTTTAATTTAGCTGCATCGATCTCTTTGAAAGACATGTTTTTAGTACCTTATATAAGAACTTTCTAATAGAATTTGATGCTACCTTTGCGAATGAATTGGGTCAAGGTGAATGTTCCTGCATCCAGCTCATGATATTCTGAGTATTTTATATAGTGTAATCAGAACGTAACCAGTACTTACCAAGAACGTAATAAGAACTACTAAGGAACTAATACTATTTTCAGTCCTCATAATAATATGAAGAATTTTTTTAAATTACCTGCGTTTGTCTGCTGTTTTTTCTTACTGTCATTCAATGCGAATGCCGAGTTAAACCTTGAACTACCTGATCTTAATCTACCAGATTTGGGAGGCGGTTCAGGTCATTATATTTCTGCCGTTAGTGAATCTCAGCAAGGTCTAAGGATTCTTAGGTCGTTGCGGGCGCAAGGAGCATTAATTGAAAACCCTGAAGTAAATCTCTGGATTCGTTCTTTAGGTAATAAATTGGCAACGCGTGCGCCAAATGTAGCGACGCCTTTTCATTTTGCAGTGGCAAAAGATTTATCAGTTAATGCTTTTGCAACACTCGGTGGTGTGGTGGTAGTAAATGCAGGATTAATCTTGCGAAGTGATTCTGAAAGTGAGCTTGCGGCAGTCATGGCGCATGAAATTGCTCATGTCACTCAGAGGCATATTCAAAGAATTATTGTCGAAGCAGAAAAAAGTAAATTTGCCACAGGAGCCGCGTTAATTGTTGGCGCATTAGCCGCGACTCAGGACGCACAAGCGGGTGCTGCTGTTTTGAATGCTACTCTTGCTTTATCGGCTCATAAACAATTGTCGTTCGGTCGTGGCGCAGAAGCAGAAGCAGATCGAGTGGGTTTAAGAATTTTAGCAAGTGCAGGGTTTAATCCTAAGGCAATGCCTGCTTTTTTACAAAAACTAGAACAATTTGATAATAGCAATACTGCTGATATTAGAGAGTTCCTACAAAATCACCCCTTGAGTGTTAAACGAGTAGCAGACACTTCGATTCGGGCCCAAAAATATGGAACTTACAAAGGCAGTGAGAGCATTAGCTTTTTGTATATGCGAGAAAAGGTAAGAGCGTTAACCGGTTCAAGTTCCCCTACGCCTCAGGTTGTACCAGTAAAAGTAAAAAACTATGCTAATGCATTAAAACTAGAGCAGCAAGGTGCATACGCTAAAGCTATAAAAATCAGCAAAATTAAGAGCACTCGAAATATTAGCGAGGCTGTATTATTGGCAGAGCTTTATAATAAACAAAGCCAGTTTCAACAGACTGTGTCATTGTTAAACCCATTGATACGAATATATCCAGGCAACGAAGCGATTACTGCGCCTTTATCTCAAGCTTATGCATCTTTAGGGAATATTCAGCAATCTTGGAGAGTGTTACAGGATGTGAATGTTTCTGAACAAACTAGTTTAGAAGTTTTTGAAATCAAACAAGAGATTTCCCGTTTAATGGGTAATACTTCATTGGCTTATCGAGCGGTGGCAGAAAGGAGTATTCGTACTGGGCGCTACAAAGCAGCTGAATTACAACTACAGCAAGCCATTAGATTTCCGGGTTCTAATATTGTAGAGTTACAAGAAATCCAACAGCTATTAAATGGTATTAGACGTATCAAAAGACCTAGAAGTTAACCGCTACTCATGATTCGGATTGCTCATGCTTGAGCCCTCTCAATAGGAAATATTTATATATCTCTTATGGGTTTTGCACGCTTAATAATTTTGGGCTATCCTAATATAAGAATATCAAGATATCTTATCTTTTCTTAAGCTATCTATATTCAACTAATAATTTTAAGAATACGTTAAACCTAGGAGGTCAACATGCGAAAGAGTTTTCGCTTAGTGTCTGTAGCTATGTCTACTTTGGCATTGTTTGGAGTCGTCAGTTTTACGGCGGTTAATGCTGGTGATATGTCAGCAGTCGAAGAAGGTAAAAAAATCGCTCTCAATAAAAAGAAAGGCAACTGCCTTGCTTGTCATATGATTCCAGGTGGTGGAGAACAACCTGGTAATATAGGCCCTCCATTAATTGTTATGAAAACTCGCTTTCCAGATAAGGCAGTTTTAAAAGCTCAAATTGTGGACGCTAGAACTAAAAACCCAAATACAATTATGCCTCCTTTTGGAGCACACGGAATTTTGAGTGCCGATGAAATAGACAAAGTTACTGAATATATTCACAGCTTATAAGTTATAGCATGGTGTGTGAATTCATGGATACAAATAGTACAAGAGGAAAAAATAATGAAACGTAGAAGCTTCATAAAATCTGCACTTGTAGCAAGTGCAACAGGTGCTGCTGTTACAGGCGGGATCTTAAGTTCAAACGCAGTATTTGCTGCATCTCACGAAATGGACATGACTAAAGCTAAGTCTTTTGACGAGGCGATGAAAATGATGGGTGCAACGGATGCTGCAGAATCCGACATGATTAAAATCAAGGCGCCTGAAATCGCTGAGAATGGTGCGGTTGTACCTGTTGGAATTACTTCTGAAATAGAAGGAACAACAGAGATCATTGCATTAATATCAAATAATCCATCGCCGTATGCTGCAAAGTATACGATCGGTGCTAAAGCCAAGGCTTCGGTTAAGTCACGCTTTAAAATGGCAAAAACAACGGACGTAGTCGCAGTAGTAAAAGCAAATGATAAATTCTATATGGCGAAAGCGAATATCAAAGTAACTAAAGGCGGATGCGGAGGCTAATCATGGCAAAATCTACAATAAAATTACGTACTAAAGAAAAAGGCGGCTTGATTCAAGTTAAGTCATTGATTACACATCCAATGCATACAGGTTTACGTCGCACCAAAAAAGGCGACAAAATACCTGCCCAATACATTACTGAAGTTATGGTAGAAGCCAATGGTGAGCCAGTCATAACAGCTAACTGGACAGGTTCTATATCTAAAAACCCATTTATATCCTTCAGTTATGCTGGTGCAAAAGGTGATACGGTGAAATTATCTTGGAAAGACAATACAGGCAAAAGTGATTCGCTAGAAAAAATAGTTGGAAAAAAGAAATAAGTTATTAAATCACTTTGTTAAAATACCCTACTCAAGAATTTTTATATTCATGAGTAGTATTTAGGAGGAAAAAAATGAATAAGTTGTTTACGTCATTTGCTTTATTAGCAATTGCTTTCAGTTCTTTTATTACTACTGTTAATGCTGGAACACCAGCAGAAGATACTCAAGCCCTAAGAGGCTATTTTCAGAAAACACTCGGCTCTAAAGCTAATCTTGATGAGTTTATTAACGGAACATATGCACTGAACGAAGATGCGCGAAGTCAGTGGGAAGAGATTGAAGAGTTTCCTCCTTATGAAATCGCTATCGATGATGGCTCTGATATTTGGGATAAAGAATTCAAAAATGGTAAGTCTTTTGCTAGTTGTTTTGGTGACGATATTTCCAGTATTCGCGGTAAGTATCCATATCATGATGAAGCGAAAGATACTGTTGTTACTCTAGAAGGCGACATCAATAAGTGTCTAAAAGATAATGGTGAGAAGCCCTTTAAATGGAAAAAAGGAAAAATCGCTGCGGTATCAGCATTTATTGCTTATGAAGGTAGGGGTGGCAAGATAGATGTTCAACCTAAAACCGAGAAAGCATTAGCTTGGTATAATAAAGGTAAGAACTTCTTTTATGCTAAACGTGGACAGTTAAACATGTCTTGTGCTGGTTGCCACGTTTACAATGCCAATAATCAAGTTCGCGCTGAACCTCTGAGTCCTGCTCTTGGTCATGTATCACATTTTCCTGTATTCCGTTCAAAATGGGGAGAGCTAGGTACATTACACCGTCGTTATGGTGGTTGTAATAAGCAAGTTAGAGCTAAGCCATTTAAAGCACAAAGTGATCAGTATAAAGCTTTGGAATATTTTCAAGCGGTAATGTCTAATGGTCTAGTGCTTAATGGACCAGGTGCACGTAAGTAAGTTGTATTGTTAAGTTTTTCTACTCAAACACAAAAAAGCCCGATCAATCGGGTTTTTTTGTGTTTGCAATTAACTCACCATGCCTTAAGATTCATCCGTAATCAGTAAAACTCTAATACAGTATAAATCAGGAAACTCACATGGACTTGGAACAAGCTCGCTTTAATATGATCGAACAACAGATTCGTCCTTGTGAAGTGCTCGATGATACCGTGCTGCATACGATGGCTAGTATCCCTCGTGATATATTTGCTCCAAAAGGTATGGAGTCTTTAGCCTATGCTGATATCGAAGTGCCACTTGATCATGATGAAGCCATGATGTTTCCACGTATCGAAGGCAGAATGCTCCAAGAACTAGAAATTGGCATTGATGATGAGTGCCTTGAAGTAGGCACAGGTAGTGGTTATGTAACAGCTTGTATGGCGAATATGTCACAACATGTTCATAGCATAGATATTCATGTTGATTTTATTGAAACAGCGGCTAAAAAATTAGCCATGGTGAATATTTCTAATGTGACATTAGAAAATAAGAATGCATTAACTGATTTGAATGAATCAAAAAAATACGACGTGATTGCAGTGACAGGGTCTATTTCTGAATATATGCCGTTATTTGAACAACTTTTAAAGCCTGGCGGAAGATTATTTATTGTGGTTGGCTCAAATCAAGTGGCCCATGCAATGAAAATCGAACGAGCTATGGACGAGCATTTTATTCGAACCAGTTTATTTGAAACGCAACTTAAGACACTAGTTGGACTGGAAGAAAAATCTAGTTTTAGTTTTTAAGTTAATTCGAGCAAAACAAGGATTACCCTTTTAGACGCGGCCTAGTGTTTTCAACAGTTCGTAAACCTTTGAGGGTTAGTATTTCGCCCTTCTTGTGGATGCTATATTTCAAACCTTGCTTGTGACACTGTTGGGCATTCTCATGTTCAGAGAGCTCTTCTAATAGTTCAGAAAATTCAAGATATACCGCAGAAGATGGCGAGAAGTTTAAGCTAGCATTGTAAAAAGACTTACTTTTCCCCCACAATTGATAGTTACGATTTAAACGAGCCAATGCCAATAACAGCATCGGGCTTTTGTTGGCATTTATTAACCATTGTTCAGCGTCTTTAATGGCATCACCGAGGTTTTGGTGGTCAATAAGGCCGTATCTTTCAAATAGCTTTTCGTCTGGCTTTTTATTTATATTCTCAATCAATAACTTATTACTTTGTTCGCTATCACCCGCCTCACTTAATGCTTCACAATAAAGTAATAAAAATTCTGAGTTTTCGTGAAGATTAACGGGTAGTTTTTTCCAAAGAGCATATAAACTTTTGCTGTCTTTTTTACGAGCCAAAGAATGAAAAATGCCAGTGAGTGCAGTTTTTTGATATTTTCTATTATCTTTGTCTTTGATTAAAGATAAATTGTCTAAGTCGGGCAGCAGCGTAAATAAGTTATTCCAGTCTTCTTGCTGGTAATACACTTTAGCCAAGAGTTTTAATGCATAGGGATGCTTTGGCGAAGCTTCTAAAAGACGGATTAAGGTCGCTCGAGATTGTTCTAATTGATTACTACTGAACTGCATTTCAGATTGTGATACCGCGACGGCAACTTGAGCATCGTCACCTTGTTCGCTGGCTGTTTTTAAGTAACTGTCGCGTCTATCGTAAGCTTCCTGCATATGAGCAGAGCGTGAAGCAGCAAGATAGTTGAGTAATGGTGTTTCTGAATATACAACATTATTTAGCAATGTGTGTTCAGATTCTTCCCAGCGCCCTTCCGTGAATTGAACCAAGCCTCTGGTTAATTCATGTTTAGCTTTAAGCGAAAGTTTGGCTTGGCGACGATTTCTAAGGCGTTTTTTAAGGCCGAATATAAATTTCAAAACAGTGAAAAATATATAAAGACCCAATGCCCCCAATATTCCAACTATCAACAAAGTCGTACTGGTCAGACTGACACTCATTGGATTGTCATTCCATTGATAATTTATGGTGATATCAGATGAATGTTGTACTGCTGATATGCCAATCCAAAAAGCAGCGACAATAAACAGGAATAATAAAAGATAGCGCATTAATTAGTCTCTTGTTCTTCGTTATTTATAATATTTATTTCAGACATTATTATTTTAAGTAACTTCAATGAGCCCTTAGTGTCAGGCAATTTTGGCGATAAGTTCACTTGCTTCAATATGTTAAGTTGCTCCAAGTAAACTGTACTTTTCTCTTCAGGGTAGTAATTTTGTAACAAGGCTTCGATGCCTTTTATTTGTTTATGGTAATTATCATTATCACCCTGTAATAGCATGATTTTGAGCGTTTCAAAGCGCAAAGAGAAAAGCTGATATAAACGCTCTTTTGAATCTATATCTAAATCTTCTTGTAAAGGTTTGTCTAATTTTCTGATAATCACCGCATCATTAATGGTCTTTTTAACACGGTTTACCAATGTTTCTGGAGCTTTAGAATCTGAACCATATGAAGTTTTTGATTCTTTCTCTGAAGGTAATAGCTCAATGTTTTCACTAGTCGCTTGTATAGGTTTTGTTTCCGGTTGGAGTTGTTTCAATAAATCATCAATTTTCAGCGACAGATCAGAAACATCAATCTCAGCAAATTGATTAACCATCGCGATATCTTCACTGATTTGTTTACGCACAGGTAATAGTTCCAATTCTCCCCGCTCTAACAATAAATTGTCCGCAAGCTTGAAAGAGATTAAGGCACCTTTCTTATCTTTTTTTAGTTCAAACTGCTGTACAGCAGTTTGAAGTAAATAATGTACCTCACCTAATGACCAGTCTTTTAGCGTAGGCGTTTGAATTTGAATTGATGGTTGTTGCTTAGTGAGCTTTTCTGCTTGAATATAGACAGTATCCGCGATGTGCTGAGTACTATCTTGAATAGTTCTCAACTCGGTCATGGCTTTATCAAGATGGGCTTTATTTTCTTTAAAGTTATCGTTTAATTCTTTTTCGAGAATTGCGAGTTTCTCTTGAAGTGCGAAATTTGGCATCTCTCGTTTTATTTCTTCTATCTGACGTAACGCGAGTTTTGCTTTGTCGTGAATGCGTAACCAGTTTTTATATCCTGCTGCAATACCTACCGCAGTGAAAAATAAGGCAAGCCAAGCAAGGAACTGAGTAAATCGAGTACGGCGATTTATCTTTCTAAGTAGTTTTAATTGATCATCCATATTTTATATAAGTTCTAAAGTCAGCTTTTTAAAGAGTGTTTCATCGCTAGGATCTTCTGCGATTAGTATTTTACCCTTAAACCAGTCTGGAATCTCGTGTTGCATTCTTGAGCTGCCGATTAAAAGCGTGACTCCATTAATCCAATCTTCGTCTTTTGCTAATTCAAAGAAACTGGCCGTGCTGGAAGCACTGGTTAATAAAATTACATCGAGTTCATTTTGAAGGCAGGCCGTTTTTAATTGATCTAAATTTTTCTGTGGGCAATGCCTAGAGTAAACATCGATATAATCAACGCTAGCGCCTAAATCAATTAAATTATTCTTTAAATAGTCCCTACCACTAGAACCCCGAATAATAGCGACTTTCTTGCCTTTTGATTGCTCTTTGAATGCTTTAATCCCAAGTAAAGACTCGCTGTTAAAGTGTTTTTCCGGACAGAAATCTACGGATAAGTCATGATTAATTAATGTTTGTGCCGTCTTTTTGCCAGTAGTAACTAAAGTTTTATGTTTCAGGATTTCTGTTCCAATGAGCTTTACGCATTGTTCAACTGCGTTGCTACTGACAAAGATAACCATGTCATAGTCGATCAATTCATTGAGTTTTTTTCTTGTTTTGTCATCACTGAAGGGTGTGATTGCTATTAAAGGAAAGTGTAAAAGACACCCCCCTACTTTTTGGATGTTTTCACTGAATGGCTCAGCCTGATGTTCGGGGCGAGTAATCGCAATCCATTTTCCTTTGAGAGGGCTATGTATGCTCTGTCGCATTATTAAAAATCAATACCTAAAAGCTCTAATACTTTGCCACCACCTTGTTCTAATAATTCTTCAGCGACTTCGATCCCAAGTTCGTAGGCATGTTCATGCAAACCAACTTTTTCACTACGGAAGATTTTTGACCCATCAGGGAAACCAATTAAGCCACGTAAACGAACTTGGTCGCCATCCAATTCAGCAAAACCACCGATGGGTACTTGGCAGCCACCATTTAAACGCGCATTTAATGATCTCTCTGCATTAATGCGAATGGCGGTTTCCCCATGATGTAAAGGTGCGAGTAGGGCGTTCATTTCATCATCATCATTCCGACATTCGATACCCACTGCACCTTGACCAATCGCAGGCAAACTCTGTTCGGTATTGATATTGTGAACGATACGATCATCAAAACCTAAGCGCATCAATCCCGCTGAGGCTAAAATAATCGCATCGTAGTCACCATTGTCTAATTTTGCTAAACGCGTATTCACATTGCCGCGCAAATCGAGGATTTGAATGTCAGGGCGACGTTCTTTAAGTTGTGTTTGACGACGTAAACTACAGGTTCCCACACGGGCATTTTGCGGCAAATCATCTATTGATTTAATGGTGTTAGATACAAACGCATCGGTTGGATTTTCACGCTCCATTATAACGGATAAATGCAAACCGTCTGGCAACATCATCGGTACGTCTTTCATTGAGTGCACCGCAATGTCTGCATCACCATTTAGCATGCCTGTCTCTAGCTCTTTAACGAATAAACCTTTACCGCCAATTTTAGCTAATGGCGTATCTAAAATGATGTCACCTTGAGTCGTCATCTTTACGAGTTCGACGTTGATTTCTGGATGATAATGCTTGAGCTGACGTGCAACTTCTTCGGCTTGCCATAAGGCTAATGGGCTTTTTCTGGTTGCTATACGAATCGTTTTTGACATAGTTTAAATCTTTGTTTAGGGTGTGATGAGCCATATATTCAGAACTATGTATTCAGGACTATATCTAAATTATCTCTATAAGCATTAGAATAGTCCAAACTATAATTACTGTTAGCTAGACTTTACGTTAAAACCCCTAATGAGGCAAAACCGATCTATGAAGTTTTTTATCTCAATTCTATTTTTATTTTCCTTTATATCTGCTGTTGCTGATTATGATGACAGTGCAGTGATGGAAGAAACTGATTTTCAAAAGTTAGCAATTCAGATGAAGCAAAATGAGATGGGATTAGTGATGATGCTTCACGCTGAAGATTGCCATTATTGCGAAATGATGGACAAAGAAATACTGTCGCCGATGGAAAAAAGTGGAGAGTATTCAAAGCGGGTGTTTATTCGGAAATTACAAATTGATAAGTCGGAGTTTATAACTGACTTTAAAGGACAGAGGGTTGAAGCTTCAGATGTTGCTGATGCTTATGATTCACGTCTTACACCAACTTTGGTATTTTTAGATCATCGTGGAGAAGAGCAAGCGGTAAAAATCATTGGGATTAATAGTATTGATTTGTTTAGTGCTTCTGTTGATGAACAAATAGATGAGCTTTTATCTGTTATTAAAAATAATACTAAAGCAGAAAACCCAATCACTAATTAAGACTAAATTTTAAATATAAAAAAGGCCCAAACGAGTTGGGCCAATTTCACACTGAATAAATCTATTCAGCTTGTTTGTAATACTAAGACTTAACGATTGCGAACAAAGCGACGAATCTCAGCGACGTGACGACGACTAACTTCTAGCTTGTCATCAATCTTCTCTATTTTAACTTGTACCCGACCGATATTGTTCTTCGCAAGGCCTGTAATACGGCTCTTCGCAACTAACGCATTTCTGTGAATACGAATAAACTTATCAGCTAAATCAGTTTCAAGTGACTTTAGTGACTCTTCGATGATTACCTCACCTTGACTGTGACGTACTGTCACGTATTTTTGATCGGCTTGGAAATAGTATACATCTTCAATTGGGATTAGCTCCAAATTGCCGCGCATTCTTGCGCAAATATGTTTGCGTCCTGCACCAGTCACTTCATTATCATCTAGCACTCTAGATCGCTGAGCGCGATTCAGTGAACGTGCTTGTTGTAGACTTTTTAATAGTTGTTCTTGTCTTATTGGTTTCATGAGGTACCCTGTAGCTTTGGTTGAAAAGGCTTCTAATGCATACTCCCCGTATGCAGTAGTAAAGATTACGGCTGGTGGATTTGGCATGCCTGATAAGTGTTTAGCCACTTCTAAGCCGTCCATCACCGGCATAGAAATATCGAGTAAAATCAGGTCAGGTTGATGGCGCTCGACCATCATAAGTGCTTCAGCCCCGTTTTCAGCTTCGGCACAAATATTGTATTCAGAATTATCCTGAAGTAAGCTATTTATACGTTGTCGTGCTAGTTCTTCATCGTCGACGACTAGGATGTTCATTGTCATTATTATGTCTCCTTCGGTATTGAAAATGAGACTCGATATTGGTGTTCGCTTTTTGTTATTTTTAGATTAGCGCGATCACCGTAAGCAAGCCTCAGACGATTCTTTAAATTCTCTTGTGCAATATGATTGCCTTTCGAATGTGTTGATGTCCCTGCAGGTGGTACTGGATTTGTTACAATAATATCCAAGCTATTTCCTGCGTTATATAAACTAATTCCTAATGTACCGCCATCCTTACATGGCTGAATACCGTGATAAATTGCGTTTTCCACTAAGGGTTGCAGCAATAATGGTGGAATTTCCATATTAAAAGGCAGCGTCTGCCTATCCATATCCCACACTATGTTTAATCTTCTTTTTCCAAGTCTTAATGCTTCCATACGTAAATAACGTAAAGTGACATCTAGTTCTTCACCTAATGAGATACGATTTCTAGTATCTAAAGTAGTTCGAAAAATATCGGCTAAATCTAATACAGCATCCTCAGCTTTATCTTTATCAACTTGTATCAACTGCGCAATACTATTCAAGCTATTGAATAAGAAGTGCGGCTTCATGCGTGATTGTAAGGCATCATATTTTGCCCCTGAATCCGCACGTGAAAACTCTGCTCTTTGGCTATGTACATAAAAATAATGTAAAGCCATGCCACTCAAAATTAACGCGATAAATACATTTCTTAAGATAAATGGTGAATCCCAATAATGAATCATCGCTACTTTTTGGTAGCTGTCTGCCATTATTGCTAAAACAGAAGCACCTAACGTAAATAACACAACGATAGAGCTAACTGCAGCAGCGATATTTATTACACTAAGCTTGCCAATCTTGCTTGATAACAAACAGACTGTAGCCGTTGAACAAAGCACCACCCATTGCACAAACAAAGAAGTTAAGCCAAGTCTTATTAAAGACGCTTGATAACTCGATGAAGCACTGGTTAATGCCAGAACTAATGCTAAAACTTGCGCGCCGACCATAATTCTAAGAACTGCTTGTGGTGTACAAAACTCTGGTAAAAAACCAATAGAGTTTTGTGAGCTGGCAATATTAGTAGCAATATTCATTTATTCATTGTTTTTATTTTTACCTGATTTTTACTAGCTTGCTATAATCGCTAACTTGTAATGAATCTAAGTACTTATTTATTTTTAATAATTCTGCGTAACTAAATTGATAACTAAAGCGTTTGCTACGGTTATCTTGTTTTTTATTATTTTCGTCGCTCTTTTTGTAGCGTTCGTCGTATTGTATGTAAATCTTACTGACTGGAAACTGAACAAGCATGTCTGATAACAATAAAATTTCAAATAACACTTCTAACAACGTATCTGAGCCTCAAGCAGAGAAACTCTGGGGCGGTCGTTTTACAGAATCTACCGATGCTTTTGTCGAAGCCTTTACTGCTTCTATTAGTTTTGATCAACGTCTGTATAAGCATGATATAGCGGGCTCTAAAGCCCATGCTCAGATGCTCGGGAAAGTAGGGATCCTGACTACTGATGAAGTAAATGATATTCACCAAGGTTTAGATGAAATTCAAGCAGATATTGAATCAGGAAATTTAGAGTGGTCAGTCCAACTTGAAGATATTCATATGAATATTGAGGCACGTTTAACGGATAAAATAGGTATTACAGGTAAAAAGCTACACACCGGTCGATCGAGAAATGATCAAATAGCCACAGATATTCGTTTATGGTTGCGTGAGCAAATCGATTTAATTTCATCTGAAATACTACGATTACAACAAGGTTTGCTGAGTGTGGCAGAACGAGAAGCAGAAACTATTCTGCCAGGTTTCACTCATTTGCAGGTTGCACAACCGATTACCTTTGGCCATCACATGCTGGCATGGCACGAAATGCTAGTAAGAGATTACGAACGACTTCAAGATTGTCGCAAGCGCGTAAACATCATGCCTTTGGGGTCTGCCGCTTTGGCTGGTACGCCTTACCCGATTGATCGTGCCTATGCTGCAGAGCTACTAGGTTTTGATAGACCTTGTAATAATTCACTTGATGGCGTTAGCGATCGAGATTTTGCGATTGAGTTTCTTTCTGATGCATCTCTAATCATGATGCACTTGTCACGTTTCTCAGAAGAATTGGTATTATGGACTTCAGCTCAGTTTAACTTTATTGATTTGCCAGATCGCTTTTGTACCGGCTCATCAATCATGCCTCAAAAGAAAAACCCAGATGTACCAGAGCTAGTACGTGGAAAGTCTGGTCGCGTCTTTGGTAACTTATTTGCACTGCTAACGCTAATGAAAAGTCAGCCTTTAGCCTATAACAAAGATAACCAAGAAGATAAAGAACCACTGTTTGATTCGGTTGATACTTTATTAGGAAGTTTGCGTGCGTTTGCTGACATGATGCCAAATGTAACCACTAATAAAAAAGCAATGCGAGCCGCAGCAATGCAAGGGTTTTCAACCGCAACCGATCTGGCCGATTATCTCGTTGGCAAAGAAATGCCATTCCGTGATGCGCACGAGGTTGTAGGTAGTGCAGTTGGCTATGGAGTAGAGACTGGAAAAGATCTTAGTGAAATGAGTTTGGACGAGTTGCAGAAGTTCTCTGAGATTATTACAGCTGATGTTTTTGATGTGCTAACACTTGAAGGTTCTGTTGCCGCGCGTGACCATTTAGGTGGTACTGCGCCAAATCAAGTGAAAGCAAGAGTTAAAGAGGCACTGGAAATATTGGCTCGTAAATAAGACAAGAGAAGTAGGGTGGTTGCTTATTTATAATAACTAAAAAGACACCTCCCTACTTTTTACCTGTTTTGCCGATTAATACTCAAAGTATTTAATTAACAAGAGATAATCTAATGACTCAAAAAGCAGTAATGTTATTACCTATGGTGATATTGGTGTTCGTCACTTTCGGCATGATGCTCTGGATGCTAAAGCTTCGTTACAAAGCTGTACTAAAAGATGGCTTTGATCCAAAGTTTTTTCGACTATATGATAATTCGCAATCATCAGTCCCAATGCCTGAATATCTGGTTAAAGTAACTCAGCACTATCAAAACTTACTAGAGATGCCACCCTTGTTTTATCTCGCTCTGATCTTATTGGCAGCGTTAAATATTACAGATACCTTCTACGTCATCCTATCTTGGGGCTTTCTCTTTTCACGTTTATTCCATAGTTATATTCACACTACAGGCAATAGAGTATTGAAACGTAAGAATGCGTTTATAGTTAGTTTGGCGATACTCATCACTTTATGGGCAAGAATTGCGATTGAATTGATTTCTTTGTAAATGACCTCTTTATAGATAAGTATTTGATAAGTAATCACCTATACTTCTAGCCAATGAATAAAGGCATCATACTCGTACTACTGGGCTATATCGGCTGGGGCTTATTTCCACTTTACTGGGGTTTGCTTACGCATGTTTCAGCGATGGAGGTGCTGTCTCATCGAATGCTTTGGTCGGTGCCTGTGTTACTCATTTTCGTTTCTATCGTTGCCAGTTGGCGCGCTGATTTCTTTCAAGCAATCAAGAGCAAAAAAGAACTCGCTTTTTTATTACTTACCGCTATTTTGATCACTATTAACTGGGGTGTGTACGTATATGCGGTTAATGTTGGACGAGTGGTTGAAGCAAGCATGGGTTATTTCCTCAGTCCATTAATTCATATTGTCGGCGGCTTAGTCTTATTTAAAGAACGCATTGGCCCATTCAGAAAGTTTGCTGTGGCTTTTGCCGCTGCGGGTGTGTTTTATTACATTTTTATGGCTGGAATTTTTCCTGTACTCGGATTAATTTTAGGTTTTAGTTTTGCCTCATACGGAATTCTCAGAAAGTTTATTAAAACCTCTGCAGTTCCTGGCTTATTTATTGAAACCGTTTTGTTAGCACCATTCTCATTAGGTTTTTTGATTTATCTTGGCTCGATAAACGAAGCAGTATTTTTTAACCTAAATATGAGTACTGATATTTATCTTGCTCTAGCGGGCCTAGTAACTGTTGTTCCTTTGTTGCTGTTCACTGCTGGTGCACGATTGTTGCCAATGACAACCACTGGAATATTATTTTATATAACACCCAGCATGCAATTCTTAATCGGCATCTTTGTTTTTAATGAAAAGCTAAATACTAATCAACTGATTGGTTTTGCAGGTATTTGGATCGGTCTGATTCTTTATGGCTTCTCATTAGTTAAAAGACAGAATGTAACCGTAAAGTAGTCGGTTTACTTAAATAAAAAAGACACCCCCTACCTTTTT
>JBALXO010000009.1:58936-62015 GCA_036960615.1 Cocleimonas sp.
CACACATTCGAAGAAAGTTATTTTTAATATGAAAAAATCCTATTAAATTTCACATAAATATATTATAACTGCATTTTTATAGTAGAGATTGATTCTATATTATGTGAATCAACTCTTACCGATGTTTGTTGTATAGGTTATTTGGGAGATTTAAAGATGAGTAAGCAATTACCTTCTTCGGCGCAAGTCGTTATTGTTGGCGGTGGTGTAATCGGTTGTAGTATCGCTTATCACTTAACTAAATTAGGCATGACAGATGTTGTTTTGCTCGAACGTAAAACACTAACCTGTGGAACGACTTGGCATGCGGCTGGTTTAGTCCCAATGCTTCGCTCAAATTACACCTTATCAATGCTCGCTAAATACAGCGCTGACTTATATGCAGGCTTAGAAGAAGAAACAGGCCAAGGCACGGGTTACAGACGCAATGGTTCATTAACGATCGCAACCAATAAAGAACGCCTAGCTGAAATCAAACGTGGCGCTTCAATGGCAAAAGTTGCAGGTTTCCCTGTTGATGTGCTCGATAGAGATCAGGTACAAGAGCATTGGCCACTAATGAATACCGAAGACGTTATTGGTGGAATTTATCTACCAAACGATGGCGTTGCAAGTCCAACCGATCTTACTAATGCTTTAGCTAAAGGCGCTCGTATGGGCGGCGCACAGATTTTCGAGAACACCAAAGTGATCGACATGAAAATCAAAGACGGCAAAGCTGCTGGTGTAATCACAGAACATGGCGATATCGATGCAGAATACGTCGTCAACTGTGCAGGCATGTGGGCGCGTGAGTTTGGTAAAAAAGCAGGCGTAAACGTGCCATTGCACGCGGCAGAACATTTTTATGTAGTCACAGAAAAAATGGAAGGTTTAGAAGAAAACCTTCCAACTATGAGAGACATGGATGGCTATTGTTACTACAAGCCAGAAGGCGGACATTTATTAGTCGGCATGTTCGAGCCAGGTGCAAAACCTTGGGGTATGGACGGCATATCTGAAGACTTCAGTTTTGATCAAATCCCAGATGATTTTGATCACCTAGAACCCTACCTAGAATGTGCGATGCATCGTGTTCCTCAATTTGCTGAAACAGGCTTAAAACTGTTCTTTAACGGCCCAGAATCATTCACACCAGATGACAGCTTCCAATTAGGCGAAGCACCAGAACTTAAAAACTACTTTGTTGCGGCAGGCTTTAATTCTGTTGGCATCCAATCAGCGGGTGGCGCAGGTAAAATGTTATCCGAATGGATTCACAAAGGTCATGCGCCACAAGATTTATGGGGCGTTGATATCAAACGCAACATGCCATTCCAAGGAACACAACGCTACTTACAAGAACGCACCACAGAAACTTTGGGATTATTGTACGAAACACACTACCCATTCAAGCAATTCAGAACTGCACGTGGAGTGCGTCGCTCAGTATTGCATGACCAGTTAAAAGCATTGGGCGCAGTATTCGGTTCAGATGCAGGTTGGGAGCGCGCAAACTGGTTCGCTGACGAAGGCCAAAAGCCAGAGTATGAATACTCATTCGGTCGTCAAAACTGGTTCGATAACAATAAGCGTGAGCACGAAGCCGTGCGTAATGCTGTAGGTGTGATCGATCAAAGTTCATTCTGTAAATACCAAGTCGAAGGTCCAGACGTGGTGAATATGATGAACCGTATCTGTTCAAATAACATCGACGTAAAAATAGGTAAAATGGTTTACACCCAATGGTTGAATGCACGCGGTGGTATCGAAGCTGACGTGACGTTAACGCGCTTGGCCGATGACAAATACATGATTGTTTCAGGTGTTGCTTGTCAAACACGCGATCTTTCTTGGTTGCGCGATAACAAGCAAGACGATGAGTTTGTGATCATTACTGATATGACTTCTGCTTACGCTGTTATTACCGTAATGGGCCCTAAATCTCGTGAAACGATCCAGAAAATCACTCAAGCAGATATGTCTAACGAAGCATTCCCATTTGCTACTGCACAAGAAATTGATGCACAGTACGCATTAGTTCGCGCCGCTCGAATAACTTATGTCGGTGAGTTAGGTTGGGAGCTTTACATTCCAACAGAATTTGCACCAAGCGTATTCGATGCACTGATGGAAGCAGGTGAAGAATTCGGTATCAAACCTTACGGTTATCACACCATGAACTCATTACGTTCTGAGAAATGTTACCGCCACTGGGGTCACGATATTACAGACGAAGACACAGCGCTTGAAGCCGGTCTTGGTTTCGCATCTGACTTCAATAAAGAAGGCGGATTCACAGGTAAAGAAGCACTGCTGGCACAAAAGGAGCAAGGCTTACTCAAGAAGCGTTTCATTGCATTCCGTTTTGAAGACGATCAACCGATGTGTTATCACGAAGAGCCAATCTACGCGAATGACAAAATTGTAGGAAACATAACCTCAGGAATGTACGGCCACACAGTAGGTTCATGCATCGCGATGGGTTATGTACATCACGACGGTGGCATCGACAAAGCATGGCTAGAAGCATCTGAGTTTGAAATAGAAGTAGAATGCGTGCGTTATAAAGTTATACCTACGCTATCTTCATTCTACGACCCTAAAATGGAAAAGATTAAGTGCTAGACTTATTCTTTAATCACACCTTCCACTAAGTCTGAATAGAGAAAACTAAATGTTAAAAGTAGTGAGTAACACTGAAAAAGATCTTGAGGCAGATAACTTGCGAGTCGGTCGTCAGATTCGAGATTTACGTAAAGCCAAAGGATATACCTTATCCTTTGTTGCCGAACGCATTGGTAAATCAGTGGGCTACATTAGCCAAGTGGAGCGTGGTGTTTCAGCGCTTCCTATTCCGATCTTACAAGCAATTAGTGATTTGTTAGAAGTACAGATCACTTGGTTTTTTCATGCTGAAAAAGAACAAAAACCAGATGAGATTAATGTCGTCGTGCGCAAAAATGCACGGCGTCATTTAGACTTTTCAGGAACAGGTATCAGCGAAGAATTACTCTCACCTCGCTTAAGTGGTGAGTTATTAATGATACAAACCACGCTAGAACCACTAGCGCAAAGCGACGAACAACCACGCGAACGT
>JBALXO010000151.1:0-5828 GCA_036960615.1 Cocleimonas sp.
GGTGTGCCTAAGAATGAAGAAATAAAAGTTTATTTTCTACTTGTTGTGCTTCTCCCTGTTTCTTTAATTTTCGTTATAGCGTTTAAAGTTTCGCCCGATGAAGTAAGTCTTTTATCTAAAATATTCTCAGGGATAATTCATGGTATTGCAACTTTGATCGTTGCCGTTTTATATATTATGCCGCTGTATGCAATAAGCTTTATCAGTGCTGTAATAACAGGAATGTGTATAAGAGAACTTTTTAAAATTAATTGCTCCAAGTCTTCATTACTCAGTTTACTATTTGTTGCAGTTTTAAGTAACCTATTGATCTACAATGCTATTAAACAATTTCTTGTGGAAAGACCCTTACCCATTGATTATTCAATGGTCGTTCAGGAACTTAGTTTCAGAGTAATATAAAAGACACCCCCCTTACTTTTCATGCCTTTTCTATAGAGTGTTAATTTCATAGGTTGGGTTAAGGCACGAAAACCAATATAAGTGTTAACCTTAGCCCAAGCTACGTATTGTTAATTGTAATCTGAAAGAAATGTAAGTATGAAAATTATTGTAAGTAAGAACATAAGTGCGATAAAACTTTCCCAACAGATTCGTAATGAAGTGTTTACCCAAGAACAAGGAATACCGAAACACTTAGACCTTGATGGGCTGGATTCTGATTCATTTCATTCTTTAGCTTACATTGATAAAATCGCAGTAGGCGTTGCTAGATTAACCCTTGTCGAAAATAAGCACGCAGTGATGGCTAGGATAGCCGTAACAAAAAATTATCGCGGCAATGGGGTCTCAACAAAACTCATTGATTCATTATTAAGCAAGGCGAGGGATTTAAGCGTCAACAGTATTGAAGTCCATGCGCATGATTATCTCCGAGAATATTACGAAAGATTTGGATTTGAATATATTAAACAAGTTGAAGAAGTGGGGGAGCATCAATTAATTCAAATGGTTTTAGATTTGAAAAGCACTTAGGTTGAAACCTTAAATTGACAATAAATGGAATCTAAGTACCTTTAAAAGACACCCCCATACTTTTTGACCATTTCTCTTGATTACCATCAAATCAAAGCATTCAGATTTTGTTTCAGATCAAGGCGCACCGACGCACAGTGAGATGAGCATACAATAAGTATGTGATTCGATCGAGTATCGGAGCAACGCCGAGCTGAGACAAAAGCTGGATGCGACCAGCAACTAAATACCGTTATCCTGTAGCCAATATTCGAGTAACGCTAGGTGCCAGAGCTTGTTGCCTTGGATTCTAGTATGATACTCATCCGGCGCCGCCAATAACTTATCAACATAACTACGCTGATAAACACCACGATCCTTACACTTCTGTGAATTCAAAATATCCTGCGTAAATTCCAAAAATTCGCCACGAATGTATTTAAGTGCTGGCACTGGGAAGTAGCCTTTTTTGCGATCAATCACACTATCTGGAATCAAACCACGTGAGATTTGTTGGAGTACGTGTTTGCCGCCACTTTTGAGTTTCATATGTGGTGGCATTTTTGCGGCAAGCTCTACCAGTTCATGATCTAAAAACGGTACGCGAGCTTCTAGGCCATGCGCCATTGTCATGTTGTCGACACGTTTTACGGGATCATCGACGATTAGCATGGTGGTATCGGCTCTAAATACGGAGTCAATAAATGTCTCTGATTCAGGTCCATCGAGCAAGGCTTTCATTGTTTCTGAGGTGTAATCACGATCAACAAAATCTGGAGTTAACGACTCGATCATTTCATCATGATCACGATCAAAATAGAACTGGCTGAAACGCTCTAAAGGCGTGCCTTTCGCTTCATTCATTTTGTTGTACCAGAAGTAGCCACCGAAGACTTCATCTGCACCCTGGCCTGATTGCACTACTTTTACGTCTTTTGCGACTTGCTCTGATAATAGATAAAAACCAATCGCATCTTGCCCAAACAATGGCTCTGACATATTTGAAATCGCTTCTGGCAAACGACTTAAGGTTTGCTCATTGGGGATATGGATTTTATGGTGATCGGTATTAAACATTTCGACCACGGCGTCTGAGAATTCAAACTCATTGCCTTTTTCTTCGGGTTGATCGTCAAAACCTATACTGTAAGTGGGTATATCTTTGATGCCGATTTCGTCTAACAAGCCAACAAGTAAACTTGAATCTAACCCTCCTGAAAGCAATACTCCAACTGGTACATCGGATACGTCATTACGACGTTTTACGGCTGTTTTTAGTGATTCGTGAATGGCTTCTGTCCATTCTCCATCTGTTCTTTCTTCTTTTTCGCGAGTCGCATCAAGTTCCCAATAACGAGTGATGGTTTGCTCGCCGTTTTCGTTGATCATCATACTGTGCGCTGGTTCGATTTTACGAATGCCTTTTAAGACTGTCATCGGTGCTGGTACGACTGCATGTAGTGTAAATTGATGATGCAATGCAACAGGATCGATTGAAGTATCAATATCGTCTTTGCTCGCTAATAGAGCTTGAGTATTTGATGCGAAGCGAAAGCCTTTGCCAGTATTTGCATAATATAAAGGCTTTATACCCATACGATCACGCGCAAGAAATAGCGTCTTCTTTTTAAGATCCCAAACTGCAATTGCGAACATACCCAAAAAGCGTTTAACGCAATCTGTACCCCATTCTGCATAGGATTTTATGATTACTTCGGTATCGCCAGTTGAGAAAAAGGTGTGACCTTTAGCGATAAGCTCTTTGCGTAATTCTGGGTGATTATAAATTGTACCGTTAAACACTAAGGCGAGACTGAGTTGAGGATCAATCATCGGTTGATTGCCTTTTTCAGACAAATCCAGAATCGATAAACGTCTATGGCCAAACGCTAAGGCGCCATCAGAAAATGTGCCCGCATGATCTGGGCCACGCTTTTCTAATTTACCCATCATCGCTTGAATGTGGTTTAAATCTGGCAAACTGCCATCTAGACGATACTCACCGCAAATTCCGCACATAAATTCTATTCCGCTTATATTTAATGATCGAGCTGATTATAGAGGAATTTATATGATTAAAAAGACACCCCCCCGCTTTTCGCCTGTTTTGCCTTAATTATTAAAAACCACATTCATTACATCTACTATTGCAAAGTAGGGGTAAATTAAACTAATCTTGATACACTAAAAAATAACCCCATATTAACGGGTAAAGTGTTGTGTACGATTTACTTTAAGCGCACTACAATACAAATAATAACCACACTCTATAAACATCAGAAAGGAACTTGATATGACACACGCATTACCTGATTTACCATACGCACATAACGCTCTTGAGCCACACATTTCGGCTGAGACACTTGAGTTTCATCACGATAAACATCACAACGCTTATGTAACTAACCTAAACAATATGATCGAAGGCACTGAGTTTGCTGATAAGTCATTGGAAGAGATCGTAACTTCTGCACCAGCTGGCGGTGTTTTCAATAACGCAGCACAAGTTTGGAACCACACGTTCTACTTTAACTGCATGGGTCCTAACGCTGGCGGCGAGCCTACAGGTAAAGTTGCTGATGCAATCAATGCGGCATTCGGTTCATTCGCAGAATTTAAAGAGAAGTTCTCTGCATCTGCAGTCGGTAACTTCGGTTCTGGGTGGACTTGGTTAGTACAAAACACTGACGGATCAGTTGAAATCGCAAACACTACTGCTGCTGGTTGTCCGTTAACTGACGCTGGTAAGACACCTGTATTAACTATCGATGTTTGGGAGCACGCATATTATGTAGATAAGCGTAACGCACGCCCTGCATACGTTGCTGACTTCTGGAACCTAGTAAACTGGGATTTTGTTAACTCAAACATGAGTTAAGATAAATCTTAATGGTTTAAAAGCTGGCCTCTTGGTCAGCTTTTTTTTGCTTTAAAAAAATCTATATCAATTTTTCTTACAATCGAACTTTTTGCTGGAAGAAAGTCTTATTATTGTGATGTTTTGCATAAATTGACAAAACAGTAAAAAGCGAGCAATATCGCTCTCTTTTCTACAAAATGGTGACTAATTAGTCGCCTTTTTTCGTTTATTAATCACCGCTTTTTAAGTGATGATAGAAATTTGAACAATGAGGATAGTTCGGTGCCAGATTCTTTAATGTCAACCTATGGAAGATTACCTGTTTCATTTGTACGCGGCGAAGGTGCGTATCTTTTTGATGAAAAGGATGATCGATACTTAGATGCACTTGCAGGTATTGCTGTGTGCAGTGTGGGTCATGCGCATCCACAAATTGCTGATGCAATCGCTGAGCAAGCTCGCACCTTAGTTCATACTTCAAATGTTTACGGTATTCCTCATCAAGCTGAATTAGGCGCGAAGTTGTGTGAATTATCGGGTATGGACAAGGTATTCTTTGGTAATTCTGGCGCTGAAGCGAATGAAGCTGCAATTAAATTAGCGCGCTTGTATGGAAAGAAAAAGGGCATTGAAAACGCCAAGATCATTGTAATGTCTGGCAGTTTTCACGGTCGTACCTTAGCAACACTATCAGCGACAGGTAGTCGCAAAGTTCAGGCAGGTTTTTCACCTTTAGTAGAAGGCTTTATCCGAGTTCCTTACAACGATATTGAAGCGATCGAAAAAATCGCCAAAAATAGTTCTGATATTGTTGCCGTGTTAGTCGAGCCAGTCCAAGGTGAAGGCGGCATCATCGTGCCTGATATGTGCTACCTGTGTAAAATTCGTGATCTTTGTGATGACAATGACTGGCTGATGATGCTTGATGAAGTACAAACAGGTATCGGTAGAACGGGCGAATGGTTTGCTTTCAAACATAAAAAAATTATGCCTGATGTAATGTCTCTTGCAAAAGCTTTAGGCAACGGCGTACCTATAGGTGCGTGTTTAGCTGCAGGTAAAGCCTCTGAAATATTATCTGCTGGCACCCATGGTTCGACATTTGGTGGCAATCCTTTAGTGACACGTGTTGCTTTAGAAGTACTAGATATTATTGAGAAGCAAAATCTAGTCGAAAACGCAAAAAATATGGGCGATTACTTAGTTCAGCAATTCGAAGAACAGTTTGCTGACGTGGAAGGCGTTAAACATATTCGCGGACTTGGCCTAATGATAGGTATTGAGTTAGACAGAGATTGTGGCGAATTAGTAAAAGCAGCACTAGATAATAAGCTCTTAATTAATGTGACTGCAGGTAAGGTTATCCGACTATTACCGCCAATTATTATTACTCAAGATCAGGCCGATGAGATTGTTAGAATCATCGTAAAAATCACTAAAGAATTTCTTTCTGATTAACTAATAAATTTAAGAAGATTTAGTTAATTAAGAATACTAACTGGAAGGTAGACACTATGTCCTTTTCTAATGCAGAAGCTAAGAAAAAAGTTAAGATACAAGCTGATAAAGAACCTAGACATTTTCTAACATTGATGGATTTTACTCCTGAAGAGCTAACGCAATTAATTGCGCGAGCTATCGAGATGAAGAAGCACTGGAAAAGCTTTGAGGTATACGAACCTCTTAGAAATATGAGTCTGGCGATGATTTTTGATAAATCATCTACTCGTACGCGTGTCTCGTTTGAATCTGGGATGAATCAATTGGGTGGACACAGTATGTTTCTATCCTCACGCGATACCCAATTAGGCCGTGGCGAACCTATTGCAGATAGTGCACGGGTGATATCAAGCATGGTCGATATTGTAATGATTCGTACCTTCGGACATGACATCGTTGAAGAGTTTGCAAAATATTCAAGCGTTCCTGTAATCAACGCCCTGACGGATGATTTTCATCCTTGTCAATTACTCGCTGACATGATGACTTATGTTGAACATCGTGGAAGTATTTC
>JBALXO010000010.1:0-9112 GCA_036960615.1 Cocleimonas sp.
CCTCTAGAACCGTGTGCAGATGTCCAAGATAAGTTTCCACCTCCGTGACGATCGTGATGTCCTACTTGTGCTGAACCTTTATCGCTGCTGGTCCAATTGTTACAGGTATGATCTTTGTCGTCTGGGAAAAATGCAGTACCGTCGTTCATGCTGCCAGTTAAAATATCGTGTTCATTTGGTTTATCGCCACGACCATTTACTTGTTCACCTTTTTCGTTCAAGGCTGTGTCTTTGTTGATAGTTTTATTATAAAGGTGTAATTCACTAATGTTTTCAGCGATTAGAACTCCTTTAGCGTTATGCCACGGTCCTTTGCCGATTCTATCGCGAGCACTTATGCCACGTTTTCCGTCCGCCTCTGTGCTTAAATAGGCTTTCCAGTCTGTTTTTTTAGAACCCACAGTACTTGCTAGCTTTGTGCAATGAGCATCTGCTCCTTCTAAGCCACCCAGATTTCCACCATTACCTGAACCTTCACTTGTAATAAAAAAGCTCATATTTTCATCTGCTGCATTCGCAGGAACTATCGTACAAATTCCAGCAAGACTTAGTAAACTAATCATCATTTTAATTTTCATTATGGATCTCCATTTCACGTGTTAAGTATTTATTATTGTAAAATTAAGTAACGTAAGAATATGACTGAATAAAGAACCCTACAATTAACCTTATACTTAAAAAGATAGCACTAGAATGTGTAATAAGTATGGAAAAAGTAAATAAGAGCAATTAAAAAGACACCCCCCCTACTTTTTAGGTGTTTTTAACAGAACATGTTATTAGTCAGTTTTAGTATGATCTGATTTTTAATTTCGTTAGTTAAAAGCGCTATACATAATGTAGAGTTTTAGTCATATTAGTATTATTAAATTAATATATATCAGTAAGTTAAGCGTATTTATTAATTATGATATTTTAAACAAACGATTAAAATTATTTGTAGAAACTTCTGCAATATGTTGATAACTACACTCCCGTAAATCTGCCATTTTTTCAGCAACATATTTCACGTAAGCGGGTTGATTCGGTCTGCCACGTTTAGGTACTGGTGCTAACCACGGGGAATCAGTTTCAATAAGGAACCTATCTTCTGGCACTAGCTTTGCAACTTCTTGTAGTTCTTTAGCGCTGTTAAACGAAACAATTCCTGAAAATGAAATGTAGAAATTCAAATCCATTGATTTTTGAGCTGTTTCCCAGTCTTCTGCGAAACAGTGCATGACACCCCCCACCTTTTCGGCATTTTCTTCTCTGAGAATACGAATTGTGTCTTCTTTAGCAGCACGGGTATGGATAATAAGAGGTTTTTGAGTGGCTATGGCGGCGCGAATATGGGTGCGAAATAAGTCGTGTTGCCATGTCATATCGTCATCTTCACAACGAAAATAATCTAAGCCTGTCTCCCCTATTGCTACAACTTCATCATGCATTGCTAATTCGATAAGTTCTTCTACGGTAGGCGCATAGGAGTCTTTATGAGTAGGGTGCACGCCAACTGAGCAATGTATATTAGGATATGTTTGTGCCGGTTTTAATACGTCTTTAAAGTGTTCTGTATCAATACACACGCAAAGGAATTGACTGACATCGTTTTCAGTCGCTGCATCAATCATGCTAGCGAAGTTATTCTGAAATGGTTCGAGGTCTACTTTGTCTAGATGACAGTGTGAATCTGTAAGCATAAGGAGCCGACTTATTTAAATTTAAATCGGTATTATAGCTTTGAAAGGATGACTTTTTATAGTTTGTTTCTATTCTTAATAAAAACGAACAAGAGGCGGCACATTAGCGCGATTACCTAACATTGTCTCAATTATAAGTTTAACTTTTGCTTTTGTAGTACCTATAAATTGAATACCAAGACCTTGAGTACCACGTTCACATGATTCTGGTGCAATCCACATTACTTTACCTGGAATCGCTAATTTCTTATCGGTAGATTTAAGGTGCATTGAAACTATTATTTCATCACCAAAACTATATTTATCAGTCTCTTTATTCGGAACAAATATTGCACCACCATAAACAAACGGCATAAAGCTTGAATGTAAAGCTGCAACATCGTTTAGTGGTAGTTTTAGAATAGTGCGTTCTATTTTCTGTTCTGTGATTGCTGCGTTATTGATTTTTGGTTCTTGAATACTCATAGCTTTTATCATTTTAATTATTATTAGTTTATTGTTGTCAAGCTATGAAACTATGTAATTCATGGATTAAACCATGCAAGAACAAGGACTTAGTTAATCAGCTTTTAACCACAACATTATCATATTTTCGACAAACATTAGAGAATTAACAGACGTATGGATATATTGTTTTTGCTTGATCAGATTTTGATATAAGTGCCAATGATCTTCAGCAGACAGGTGTTTTGTTAGCGGATTATTAGAAGTAGAAGAGTTATCTGTAGTTTTCACCGTACTTAGTGAATGTTTAATAGCTTTTTGAATAAGTAAGATTTGCCAATTAAGTAATGTTTCAACATCATGTTTTTCCCATTTTTTTGCCATTTCAGTTATTGATATATTCTGGCTAATAACACTGCTTAAATCATGAAAGAATTGATTTCTACTATCGAGATCTTCCTGACTAATAGTAATCGCTTTAAGCGGTTTATTACCTGTTATTTCTAATGCAGCTTCAACATCAACAGATGACTCTTGGTTTTGTTGAGACTGCTGTTGTAACCAATGAACTGAATCCGTTTTACTAGGTGTTGCAACATTAAACAACTGACAGCGGCTCTTAATAGTAGGTAATAACTGATTGATCTTGGCTGTGACTAAGATAATCACGGTATGGGCAGAAGGTTCTTCAAGTGATTTTAATAAACTGTTTGCTGCATTAAGATTCATTCTTTCGACTGGATTTAAAATAACCACGCGATTAGTGTTGTAACTTCTGCTGTAATTCAAAAACTCTGATAAAGCGCGAATTTGATCTACTCCAATTTGTTGTTTATCTTCTAACAACGTAATTTGAGTAAAATCAGGATTAGCTCCTGACTCATAAGTTTTACAAGATTGGCATTGATTGCAGGCATCGGTCGCATTAGAGACGGTATTCATACAAAGCAATGACTTAGCCATTCTTTTAGCTAATGGGAACTTAGCAATGCCTTCTTCCCCAGAAAGTAAAATTGCGTGAGGTAAATGGTTCTTTGTTCTGGCTTGGATGAATTTTTGCCAAGTGCTTTGATGCCAAGGATATTCTTGATTGATAGTGCTGCCTGACAAAGTATTTTCTGAGTCTGACACTATAAAATCTCAGTCAATAGTTGGCTGATTTGTAGTTGTACCGTAGCAAGATCGTATTGCGCATTAACAATACGGTAACGTTTGTTTTCAGCTTCTGCCATGTTTAAATACTTTTCTCTAACTCGATTGAAAAAATCGATATGTTGCTGTTCGAAACGATCAGTCTCTCCCCTATTTTGAGCTCTTGCAAGACCAATTTCGGCATTCAAATCAAATAGAAAAGTGTAGTCTGGTCTCAAAGAACCCTGCACAAGGGTTTCCAAAGTTGAAATAGTAGTGCCTGAAATACCTCTACCGCCACCTTGATAAGCAAAAGTAGCATCGGTGAAACGGTCACATAAGACCCATTTTCCAGCGTTAATCGCTGGAATGATCTTTTTATTTAAATGTTCAGAACGTGCAGCAAACATTAACAATAACTCGGTATTAATGTGCATCTCTGGATAATCTTTCGAAATAAGCAATTCACGTATTGCTTCACTAAGCTCTGTACCACCAGGTTCGCGAGTTAATAATATTTCATGTCCCGCGGCTGATATCTTTTCGGCAATGTATTGAATATTAGTTGTTTTACCCGCACCTTCTACACCCTCGAAGGTGATAAATAAACCTTTTGAGTCTTTAGAATGGGAAGAATTGTTAGCCAAGCTACTCACTTATCACCTTGATATTTTTTAGCTTTACCATTCAATAAATATTTGATGACAGCTCGTTTATGTTCGGCGTATGACTTTGAAAAATAAGAATATCCATCACCCTTGGCAACAAAATAAAGTATCTTTCCTTTTTCAGGATTATCAGCAGGATTAAATACTGCTTCTATAGATGCTTTACTGGGTGTTGATATTGGAGTTGGAGTAAGACCTTTGCGCGTGTAGGTATTGTAAGGTGTATCTTTACGAAGGTCTTTTTTACGAATATTACCTTTATATTTATCACCCATGCCATAAATGACAGTAGGATCGGTTTGCAACATCATATTAATATTAAGTCTATTGATGAACACTCTGGCAACTTTTCCGCGGTCAGCTGGTGCACCTGTCTCTTTTTCAATAATAGAAGCTAATGTCAACGCATCATAGGGCGTATTTATACCTTTGAAAATTCTGCGACCTTTCCAGTGCTTATCTAGTTCTTTTAACATAGCATTGTGGCTGCGTTGTAAAAACTCTAAGTCAGTAGTGTTGCGAGGATAACTGTATGTGTCGGGTAAAAACCAGCCTTCGGGTTGTTGATGTTGGTATTTTGTTTTGAGCTTAGACATGATGTTTTTGTAATCATCATCGCTTAAAGTTTGTTTTAAGTTTTTATCAGCTTTAATAATTTCAACAATTTGTGTAAATTTAAAGCCTTCTGGAATTCGTGTTTGGTATTGCAGTGTCTTACCGCTAGCAAAAAGATCAAGTAGCTCAGAAGGTGTCATTCCCTCTTTAAGTGCATACTCCCCTGCTTTTATCTTACGATCTTGCTTGGTGAGTTTAGCTAAGCCAGTAAATAGCCACTTGGCTTCAATTAAACCGTTAGTATGAATAATATATTTATCTTGTAGAGAATTGGCTACACGGCGAATATTACTCCCTTTTTTTATTTCAAAACTGGGAACAGCCTCTGGTGTTGTAGATATTTTGAATGCTTCAAATTGTGTGTAGCCATAGAATGCAAGTGATGCAGCTATGATAAATAGAAGAGGTAAAAAGACCTTAAAAATAAATCTCACTGATGATTTATCCTATGTTGTAAATATTTTTAGTGTCTATTTTTATGATTAAAATAGACACCCCCCACCTTTTAGACATTTCAGTAACAGTAAAATTAGATCTTCTTAAAAATTAAAGTTCCGTTTGTGCCACCAAAACCAAATGAATTACTCATTGAAACGTCGATTTTAGCGTCTCTTGCAGTATTAGCTACATAATCAAGATCACAAGCAGGATCTTGGTTGTCTAGATTAATAGTTGGTGGCAAAATTTGATCACGAATAGCTAAGACACTAAATATCGCTTCAATACCACCCGCAGCACCAAGTAAATGACCAGTCATAGACTTAGTAGAACTTACTGCAACGTTGTTTGCGTGGTTGCCCATAGCGAGTTTGATTGCATTGGTTTCTGCAACATCACCAGCAGGTGTAGAAGTACCATGTGCATTGATGTAATCAATATCTTCAGCATTTAAGCCTGCGTCTTTAAGCGCATGATTCATACAACGAGCCGCACCCTCGCCATCAGTTGAAGGAGAGGTCATGTGGAATGCATCACTACTCATACCGAATCCGACCAACTCACAATAAATTTCAGCACCTCGAGCTTTAGCGTATTCGTACTCTTCTAGGATTAAAACACCTGCACCATCCCCAAGAACAAAACCATCACGATCTATATCCCAAGGACGACTTGCTGCTATTGGATCATCATTCCGTGTTGATAGCGCACGCATTGCAGCAAAACCACCAATACCAAGTGGTGTAGAACACATTTCTGCACCACCACCTAACATAATATCTGCGTCACCGTAGCTGATCATACGAGCGGCATCACCGATACTGTGTGTCGCTGTTGCACACGCAGAAACAGGAGACATATTGTGACCTTTTAGGCCGTGCATAATAGATAGGTTACCAGCGACCATATTAACGATGGTGCTCGGAACAAAAAATGGAGAAATCTTTCTAGGACCGCCGTTTAAGAAGGCTTTACTATTTTTTTCGATTGAACCAACTCCGCCGATTCCAGAACCAACAATAACGCCTATTCTTTCAGCATTTTCATCAGTTATTTCTAATCCTGAATCTTTTAGAGCATCAGTACCAGCGCCAATACCATAGTGAATGAAAGGATCCATTTTTTTCTGATCTTTAGGCGTGATGTAATCTGTTGGATTAAAATCATCTACGTTTCCAGCGATCTTCACTGAAAAGTCTGTAGCGTCAAATAAATCTGGCGAAATCATATTGATACCGCTGACACCTTCAGTGATATTTTTCCACGCTTTTTCAAGCTGTGACCCTACTGGGGATACAATACCTAGACCTGTAACAACTACTCGACGTTTTGACACTTGATGATCCTTTTTCTAAATCTAAAATAAAAAAACCGCAGAGACTAATATGCTCAAATATTACTTAAAGCGTAGTAGTCCTGCGGTTTTTTTGCAGTAATTTCTTAATAATTAATTATGTAATTAAGCCTGACTTTTATTTACGTAATCAATAGCTAATTGCACAGTTGTAATTTTTTCTGCTTCTTCGTCAGGGATTTCAGTACCGAACTCTTCTTCAAGAGCCATAACTAACTCTACTGTGTCTAATGAGTCCGCGCCTAGATCATCAACAAAAGAAGCTGCGTTGGTAACTTCTGATTCCTCAACTCCTAATTGCTCAACTACGACATTTTTAACGCGTGTTTCAACATCACTCATGATTTTTCATTCCTTGTAATTTAAAAATATATATACGACTTGTAGATATAATATGGGTATTGTAGAGAATTTAAAGGCTCTACACAATTAATTTAAAAGTTCTAACAAATTATAGTTTTACTAGGTTTTTAGAGCGTTAGCTCTATTTTAGACCTAGTTCTATACAAAAAGTTACGACATGTACATGCCGCCATTTACATGCAAGGTTTCGCCTGAAATATAAGAACCCATATCAGAGGCTAAAAACAAAACAGCATTTGCAATGTCTTCAGACTGACCTAGTTTTCCTAATGGAATATTTTTCATCAAATTAGCGCGCTGTTCTTCAGGTAACTCCCGAGTCATATCAGTATCAATAAATCCCGGAGCAACCACATTCACTGTAATCCCTCGTGAACCTATTTCTTGGGCTAATGATTTAGAGAAACCTACAACACCAGCTTTCGCAGCAGCATAGTTAGCTTGACCTGCATTTCCTGTAGCACCAACTACTGACGAGATTGAAATGATACGACCATGACGTGCTTTCATCATGCCTTTTAAGCAAGCTTTGCTTAGACGGAAAACAGAAGTGAGGTTGGTTGTCATAATATCTGACCATTCCTCTTCTTTCATACGCAGCATCAAATTATCGCGAGTAATACCAGCGTTATTTACTAACACGGTGATCGCGCCAAATTCAGTAGTGATTTCTTTTAATACCGAAGTGATCGACTCAGTATCAGTGACATTAAGCATTTTTCCCGTACCGTTAATCCCTGCCTCTTTAAAGTAGGCTGAAATAGCCGCTGCACCATTCTCACTGGTTGCAGTACCGATTACAGTTGCACCAGCTTTACCTAAAGACTCAGCAATAGCTCGGCCAATACCTCGACTAGCACCTGTTACTAAGGTTATTTGTCCATCTAAGTTAATCATTTACTTTCCTTATTGCGATATGTTTTACAGAGTCTTGTTTATCTATCCATTGACTGAGTTTTAAGCATTGCACATTGCTAATGCTTTTTCTAAAGAGGCTGAATCACTAATACAGATATTACCCAAACTGCGATTAATTCTTCGATTCAATCCAAACAGTACTTTACCAGGCCCAAATTCGATGATGGTGTCAGCGTTATAATCTTTAGAGAGATTATTAATACAATCAACCCAAAGTACAGGTTTATAGAACTGTTCGCTTAAAGCATCTTTACGTTCTTGATTGCTTTTATAACTTTTGGCTTCGAAATTTTGAACGATGTTATATTCAGTATCCTTAAATTCTACTTTGGATAATTCTTGTTTAAATTTTTCAGCAGCCTCTTTCAAGAGATTACAGTGAAATGGCACACTAACGGGTAATTTAACTGCACGCTTAGCGCCAGCTTCAGTGAGCTTTGAAATAGCGATATCAACTGTTTTAGTATTTCCAGCAATCACTACTTGCCCAGGTGAATTAAAATTAACCGCTTCAACAATACCGCCTTCTGTTGTGTTACTACAAATATCGATAATTTGGTTATCTTCCAAACCAAGGATGGCTGCCATTGCCCCCTCGCCTGCAGGAACTGCTTCTTGCATGAAACGGGCACGTTTAGACACTAAACGTATGCCATCATCAAAAGCTAATGCGCCACTAGCTACTAGAGCAGAATATTCACCTAAACTATGGCCTGCCATAGCGACTGGAAGACACCCCCCACCTTTTTGCCATATCTTCCATACGGCAACACCTGCTGCTAGCATAAGCGGTTGAGTGTTCACGGTTAGATTGATGGTGTCGTTTGAATCTGCTGTAGTCATATCCCAAAGGTTTTTCCCTAGAATATCTGATGCTTCTTCAAACGTGTTTTTTATTTCGGGATGAACTGAAGCTAATTCAGCCAACATTCCGAGTGATTGCGATCCCTGCCCGGGAAACACTGCTGCAAACTGCATTAGGCTTTCCTTGTATTCCTTAAAATTGGACACATAATAGGTGTTATTGGCGAATTATGCACATCTTAATCGCTGTTAATACTAGGTTTATCAAGCACCTCTATAATACGAGGCTAAAGCATAGAAAAAACCTTGTTTATTACAGCAGGTAATGGATAATACGGCGTTTCTCAAATAACACAGTAGTTAAAGCATGGCAAAAGAAGAAAGTATCGAAATGGAAGGAACAGTAGTTGAAACACTACCTAATACTACCTTTATCGTTGAACTAGAAAATGGGCATAAAGTAAATGCACATATCTCTGGTCGCATGCGCAAAAACTACATTAGAATCTTAACGGGTGATCAGGTAACTGTTCAATTGACTCCTTATGATTTGACTAAAGGTCGTATTACTTATCGAAGTAAATAGACCTTGCTGGGACTTAAGTCCTCATCAAACAAATAAAAAAGCACCTTCTAGGTGCTTTTTTATTGCCCGTAAGTTATCACTCAATATTTAATGAATAAGATATTAAGAT
>JBALXO010000010.1:9212-10486 GCA_036960615.1 Cocleimonas sp.
TCTTGCTTTTGAATCCAATAATCAGCATCAAGTAAATCTGCGTGATACTTCATGAAAAACTTTTTTACTAGATCATTGCCTAATAAGAAACGTGCAAATTCTTCAGGGAAAATATCATTTTTACCTACGCTATACCAAGGTTCGGCAGACATTAACTCTTGATGGTTTTTTGGTGCTGGAATCTTTCTAAAATTACAATCCGTTAAATAGATAATTTCATCATAATCATAGAACACTACACGTTCTAAGCGTGTTACTCCAAAGTTTTTATAGAGTAGATCACCTGGGAAAATATTCGCTGCACATAGCTCTTTAATGGCATTACCGAATGATTTAACTAGATACTCTAGGGTCTCGATATCGCCTTTCTTTTCGGTTTCTTCTAATGCCATGTTCAAAGGCACCATACGGCGTTCGATATAGACATGCTCCAATATCAATTGATCGGCACCATTTTCATCCCTGATAAAACTAATACTGCTCTCACATGTATTTTTAAGATCTTCGAGGAGCTCCTCTGTAAAACGGTATAAAGGTAGCACCACAGAAGAAAACTCCAACATGTCGGCCATGCGCCCTACTCGGTCATGTTGTTTAACCAACTGGTATTTTTCTTCAACCTGTTTACGTGTAATGTCTTTGGGAGGCGCAAAATAATCACGTATGACTTTGAAAACATAGGGGTATGAAGGCAAAGTAAACACCGACATAACCATCCCAGGAATGCCGGGAGCTAGGATAAGATTGTCATCAGAGTAATCCAAGTGATGCAAAAAACCACGATAAAAGTCAGTTTTACCATGCTTTTGATAACCAATAGCAGAATACAAGCCTTCCCGTTTACGTCTTGGCATCAGTGATTTTAAGAAATCAACGATCGCCGAAGGCACAGGATGCTCTACCATAAAATAAGCATAGGAGAAGCCGAATAGCTGTGAAACAGAGTCTTCTCCTACTAACAATACATCAGTATAAATTTGACCTTCTTCATTGTGTAACAGAGGAATCGCAAAAGGATAAACGTCATGACCATTTATTGCTTTACCCACAATGTAAGCAGCTTTGTTCCGATAGAAAAGTGCATTGATAACGTGGTATTGAAAATTTAATTCAGCTGTACGATTGCCTTTTTTGAAAATTTTACAAATTGCGTGCGCGATGTAGCGTTTATCACGATTGAAATTTTCAAAGGGTATTTCAAGTTTAAAATGCGACAAAATATTAGTTAGTGATTTATAAAACCCAGTATTTGCAGGGTAATAAGCTTCGTAAGT
>JBALXO010000010.1:10586-11730 GCA_036960615.1 Cocleimonas sp.
TAAATTGAATAATTAATAAAGCAGATTGTTTACTTCAATTCTACTTACACAATCCTTTAAATGAACTATTCTATGTGCTTATAACTAAACGTTAGAAAAATATTAGCAAACTAACACAGATAAATTTAACTGAAACGAATATTCACATGACAATGATAACTAAAGATAAATTACAAATTAACCAAATCCTTTTTGATCTTATCGAAGATGACATTATTCCGGGAACTGGACTTAATGCAGAAGCCTTCTGGGTTGACTTTCAAGTAATCCTTCAAGATTTTATTCCTAAAAACAAAGAGTTATTAGAGATACGTGATGAATTTCAAACAAAGATTGATGCTTGGCACATTGAAAACAAAGGCAACAAATTTGATGCAGTAGCTTATAAGAAATTTTTGAGTGATATTGGTTACATAATTGTTAAAAAACCAGAGCATCGCCCTAGATTTAATATTCGTACAGAAAATATCGATCCAGAGATCGCTACCATCGCTGGCCCACAATTAGTTGTACCGATTAACAACGCACGTTTCGCATTGAATGCCGCTAACGCACGTTGGGGAAGTTTGTTTGATGCTTTTTACGGCACGGATGTTATTCCCAACGAAGGAATTTATGTCAAAGGTAAAGTTTTTAACGAGACCCGTGGTGAAAAAGTTATCTCTTTATCAAATGAATTTTTAGATAAAGCATTACCATTAAAATTCGGTCATCACACTCATGTTGCATCTTATGCACTGACAGGCGAGGTTGGTAAAAAAAGAGGTTTAGCTATAACGCTTGAGAATGGAGTTGCTACTGAACTAGAAAATAGTGGCGCGTTTATTGGCTATACCGAGCAAGAAAATAGCTTCAGTCTTTTGTTTTCACATAATGGAACTCATATTGAAATTCAAGTTGATCCAAATTCAGATATTGGTCAACTATCTAAAGCAAATGTAAAAGACGTAATTCTAGAATCAGCTTTAACCACAATTCAAGATTGTGAAGACTCAGTTGCAGCTGTTGATGCTGAAGATAAGGTTCAGGTTTATAAAAACTGGTTAGGCCTAATGAAAGGCGACCTTGAAGAGTCGATGGAGAAAAACGGTAAAACAATTACCCGTAAATTAAATCCTAATCGCAAATACGATGACGTAAACGG
>JBALXO010000010.1:11830-15544 GCA_036960615.1 Cocleimonas sp.
GATTTATTTGGTGCGATTGAAAATGCTCTCAACCTTCCTAGAAATACCATGAAAATTGGTATTATGGATGAAGAAAGACGAACTAGTTGCAATCTTAGAGCGTGTATTTATGAAGCTCGTGAGCGTCTAATCTTTATTAATACTGGATTCCTTGATCGCACCGGTGATGAGATTCATACCAGTATGGAGGCTGGACCTTTCTTACCAAAAAGTGAACTTAAAAACCAGATATGGATTAAGAGTTACGAAGACAGAAATGTCGATAGTGGTCTTGCTTGCGGTCTTCAAGGTAAAGCACAAATTGGTAAAGGTATGTGGGCAATGCCTGATTTGATGAGTGATATGTTAGAGCAGAAAATTGGCCATCCTTTATCTGGTGCAAACTGTGCGTGGGTGCCTTCACCTACTGCCGCTACCTTACATGCAATGCATTATCACTATGTAAGAGTATCTGTTGTTCAAGATGCTATTTTAGAGCGTAAAAATACGCCTATCGAAGATTTAATCACGATTCCTTTAATGCCTGCTGATTATGTATTGAGTAAAGAAGACCTTGTTGCTGAGTTGAATGACAATGCACAGAGTATTTTAGGTTATGTGGTTCGCTGGATTGACCAAGGTGTTGGTTGCTCAAAAGTATTGGATTCAAATAACGTCGGGTTAATGGAAGATCGTGCAACATTACGTATCTCTAGCCAGATTATTTCTAATTGGTTACATCATGACCTATGTACTGAAAAACAAGTGACAGAAGCATTCAAACGCATGGCAGTATTGGTTGATAATCAAAATGCTAGTGATCCATTGTATAACCCAATGGCTCCAGGATTTGATGGTATCGCATTCAAAGCAGCAATGGACTTAGCAATGAAAGGGGCAGAGCAACCGAATGGTTATACAGAGCCTTTGCTACATCAATACCGTTACCAGTTAAAACGTGAGCAAGAAGCATAAAATATGAGTCAACATTCTCAATTACAATATCAACCACAAAGTCGATTTTTTGATGTTAAAAGCAATGAAAATGGCCCTTATTTAGAAGTGTATTCTCGTGGTATTGAAGTGTTACGTTTAACCGCATTAAACAAAGGTACTGCATTTACCGAAAAAGAACGTATTGATTTAGGTCTAGAAGGTTTATTGCCACCGGTTGTTGTTACTTTACAAGACCAAGTTGTACGTTTGTATAATGGTTATTTGAATGAGTCCGATGATTTAGCTAAATATCAATTTTTACGTGCGGTTCAAGAAAGAAACGAAGTTTTGTATTTCGCTTTGATCTCAGCGCACCTCGAAGAAATGATGCCAATTATCTATACTCCAACCGTTGGTAAAGCAGTTCAGAAATACAGTTCGCTGTATCGTTCACCACGTGGTTTGACTTTTACAGCAAATAATATTTCTCGAGCCGACAATATTATGTGCAACTATCCATGGAATGATGTACGCATGATTGTTGCGACTGACTCATCTGCAATTTTGGGTATTGGAGACCAAGGCCACGGCGGTTTAGCAATTTGTATTGGTAAAATGGCATTGTATACCGCAGGTGGTGGCTTAAGTCCTATCACTGCTTTACCTGTAGATCTTGATGTTGGAACGGACCGAGAAGACTTACGCGCAGAAGCTGGTTATTTAGGTGTTCGTGAGCCTCGTTTAATTGGTGATGAGTACTTTGCAATGCTGGATAAGTTTGTCGCTTCAGTTAAGAAGCGCTGGCCTAAAGCAATTATTCAGTGGGAAGACTTTGCCAAAGATGTTGCTTATGCGGTGCTTGAGCGCTATAGAAAGGAAATTCCAAGTTTCAATGATGATATTCAAGGAACAGGCGCAGTTGTCTTAGCAGGCCTTTTAAGTGCTTGTAAGATGAAAGGCGAAAACCTTGTTGATCAACGTATTGTAGTGGTTGGTGCAGGTGCTGGTGGTGTTGGCGTAGCTAAAGTTATTCAAGACGGACTCGTTCGTGAAGGTTTGAGTAGAGAAGAAGCACGTCGCGTTATGTTCATTATGGATGAATTTGGCCTAGTTGTTGAAGGAATTAGCCCTGATGAATACAAAAAGCCTATTATGCAATTTGCAGATACCTATGCTGATTGGGAATTAGTTGGTAAGATCCCATCACTCTTAGAAGTGATTGAAAATGCTAAACCCACAGCCATTTTAGGTTTAACAGGTGTTTCAGGTTTGTTCAATCAAAACGTTATCGAAGCAATGGCTCGTCAATCAGATAATCCAATTATTTTCCCATTATCGAACCCAACCACTAATGTGGAAGCTATACCTGATGATATTTTCAAATGGTGTAACAATGTTCATGCTAGTCGTGAAAATTGTTATCCAATCGTTGCCTCAGGCAGTCCTTTTGAAGATGTGTTAATCAATGCTAAAACACATATCATTGGCCAAGGTAACAATGCGTTCATCTTTCCTGGTTTAGGTTATGCAGCTGTTTTAGGTGAATGTACTGAAATCACAGATAGCATGATTATCGAATCTGCCTACGCCCTAGCAGATTACACGACAGAAAATTATCTTAATACTGGCAGAATTTATCCACCGATAGCAGCACTTAAAGACGTTAGTAAAGATATTACTGAACGTGTCTTAAAGCTAATGTTAGATGAGAATCTAGTGACTCGCGAAGATATTAATGTTGATAACTACAAAGATAAAATTCAAGAAAATGCATGGAAGGCAGAGTATTTACCTTTTGATCCGGCAATCGCTTGAGCATTTATTTTAAGTTTTAAAAAAGCCTGTAAGTTGAATAATGCTTACAGGCTTTTTTTATATTAGAATTTTTCATAACTGGTAGTAGAAACTTTTTAATATTCTAACTCAATACAAAATTGTTACTTTACAACAACTACTCGAATTGTGATTTTTTGGAAAAATACTTAGTCGAAGGCTGCAAAGACAAGGTTGAAACTCAGTATCGACTTACTGAAGACTGAAATTGTCATTCAAATAAAATTAAGAAACCCGTAAAAGGTGGGGGGTGTCTTTAATTGATATCTTAACCAGGCGGCCAAGTTAATTCACGACCCGCTAACAAATGCATGTGTACATGAAACACCGTTTGCCCTGCAGCTTCGCCACAATTCATAACTGTTCGATAACCCTCTTCTGCTAAACCTAATTCCTTGGTTATTTTTCTTGCTGCTACAAACAAGCGCCCCATCGTTTCAGCATCTGAATCTTCAACATCATTAATCATCGAAATATGTTTCTTTGGAATAATCAAAGCATGTAAAGGGGCGACAGGATTAATATCACGAAAGGCGTAAACATACTCGTCTTCATAGACTTTATCTGAAGGAATATCTCCCGCTATAATTTTGCAAAATAAACAATCAGACATATTTAATAATCTCTTTTTAAGAATTATGGCTTACTTTTTTAATAATTTCTTCGGCCATCAAAGGCGTGAGATAAGGTACCGCTATCGACATAATCTAATTCGCCCCCTACAGGTACACCATGAGCTATACGTGTGGTCTTAACATTATATTTATCAGCTAACTGGCTGATATAATGAGCAGTTACTTCACCTTCTACTGTAGGATTAGTGGCCAGTATCAATTCTTCAATGGCATCTTCTTCCAGTCGGGCTTCCAGAATATCTAAACCAAGTTCATCAGGCCCGATACCATCAAGTGGTGACAATTTGCCCATTAACACGAAGTAATAACCACGGTAAGCTGTGGCTTGTTC
>JBALXO010000010.1:15644-33137 GCA_036960615.1 Cocleimonas sp.
GGTAAATTCATACCTTCGGTAACACCCGACATTCTATCTTTACTGGTCGCTTCCATTTTATGCGCTGCGTCATTAAACGCTGCAGCCACTAGATCTTCGAGCATCTCTTTATCGTCATCAGCTAATAAACTGCTATCAATATTAATACCTTTGCACTCATGAGCGCCATTAATCGTAACTGAAACTAAGCCACCACCTGATTCACCAGTCACTTCCATATTTGCGATTTCTGCCTGCGCTTTTTGCATGTCTTCCTGCATTTTTTGCGCTTGCTTCATCATTCCGCCGAGACCACCGCCTTTAAACATAATGTCTTACCTCTTTAATCATTAATTTGTTTTGCTTTAACAGATCCTGGAACAATTTGTGCGCCAAAACGGCTTTGCAGCTCTCGTACAAAAGGATCTTTCTCAATATTATGTTCAGCTTGTTGCTGAGTTTCTGAAATTTTTCTATCGGTTCTTTGTGCAGGTGTTTCATTTTGCTTACCTGTCTCGGCTGATTTTGATGCATCAGCAACACGCATATCTAAGCGAGCACCATCACCATAAAAATTAACTAAGGCTGATTGAATTTCCTGCTTGGTAGTATCAGCAAGTAAGTCTTCGCTATCTTTATTTAATATCAGAGAAATAATACCATTTTCATGGCTTTCTAACAGGCAATGCTTGATTAATTCATTCGCCCGACCGCTTAATTGTAATTGTGGGACCACTGCATACCAAGGCTGATTAGGAACTGCTTTAGATGAATGATTAATAATCTCAGGCATTATTACTTCATCAGCAACTTCTGCTTTAGTAACATTATTATCTTCTAGTAACTCATCTTCCTCAGGCTGATCGGTTAAATCAACTTCATCTATAATATCGTCAGCTAATAATAGATCTTCTATTGAGAAGGATTCAGAATTATTTTTTTCAATAGTTTTTTCTATGACTGGACTTTTGACAACAGCAGGAAATATTTCAGCTTCCACAACATTTACAGCTTGAGTGTTGCTAGATTGATAACCTTCCTCTAACTCAGGTGGAATATCTTCCCAAGGTGGAACAGAGTCCTGCGAAGGAGCTGAGTAACTCGTTCGTTTAGTCTCAACTGGTTTAGAAGAATGATCAGTCTTTATATGAAGTGATGCAGGCGCATCAGGAATTGTTGGCTTAACATTCTTAGTAACTACTGGTTCTTTTACAGGAGCAACTACTTTAGGCGCGTTTAATTCAGTTGTTTTTTTTTTCGATAAATCGGACTGTTGAGGAGATTCTAAATTCATCCCTTCACGCAGAGGTCTAAATGACATCATACGTAATAAAAGCATTTCAAAACCACTGCGCGGATCAGGTGAAAGAGGTAAATCTCTACGGCCTTGAAGTGCAATTTGGTAAAACAATTGTACTTCTTCCTTGGTAATTTTATTAGCTAATTCACGAATGTTATCTTCATCGTTGATGGCATCAGGCACTACTTGTTGAACTGCTAATTGGTGTAACAGTGAAATCAATGCATCAGTTGCCGCATCAAAGTCAGGAGTGACTGAGGATAAATCCTCAACTCGTTGTAATAAAGTAGCGCCCTCACCTGCTAATATTAATTCTAGCAAGTCGATTAAGGGTTCATGCGAAATCGTTCCCAACATGTCGCGCACTGATGCTTCAGTGAGTTCAGAACCCGAAAATGCGATAGCCTGATCTAACAAACTTAAAGCATCACGCATACTTCCATCAGCAGCTCGACCTAGTAAGCGCAATGAAGTCTGCTCAAACTTTATAGATTCTTGATCTAAAAGATATTCGAGATGACCTGTAATCATATCAACAGGCATACGTTTTAAATTAAACTGTAAACAACGCGACAGGATAGTTGCTGGTAGTTTTTGTGGATCAGTCGTCGCAAACAAAAACTTAACATGTGGAGGTGGTTCTTCTAAGGTTTTCAACAAGGCATTAAAACTATGCCCAGTGAGCATATGTACCTCGTCTATTAGATAGACTTTAAAGCGTGCTCTAGTAGGCGCATATTGAACGTTTTCAAGTAACTCACGAGTGTCTTCAACTTTGGTGCGGGAAGCAGCATCCACTTCGATCAAATCAAGAAAATTACCTGCAGCTATTTCTTTACAGCTATTACATTCACCGCAAGGTGTTGAAGTGATACCAGTCTCACAGTTTAAACATTTAGCTAGGATACGCGCGATGGTAGTTTTACCCACACCTCGTGTGCCAGTAAACAAATAGGCATGATGCAAACGATCACTATCCAAAGCATTCATCAGGGCACGTAAAACATGCTCTTGACCGACCATTTGTTTAAAATTTTGTGGTCGCCATTTTCTTGCTAGGACTTGATAACTCATTTCTTAATAATAAATGAAATCAGCACATTAGAATACTAAAAACGCTGTTTTAAAGAGATAAAAAAGACACTCCCCATCTTTTTGCCACTTTCTATAATCAACAGGATTTATTAATGACAAAACTACCTTGTTTAAAAAGAAAATATTGGACTGAAATTATTCGCAAGAAATTGCGGAAAGACTATGGGGGCGACCTACACCAGCCACACCTCGGCGCTCGAATCCACTACTACCGTTGCTCCCTTCCGGGCCTGGCGGGGTTTGCAGTTTATCGTCGCGAGGGAACCAATGTAGATCACCATAGACGTGCAAAATAAGTTTGGCTTAATAATAAAATGAGCCGTATCTTGCAGAGCGGAGGATTATGAGGGAAGATACTTTTTTTGACAATAGCAGCATTCAAATAATAAGTTTTGATAACATAAATATATGCCATTTACAGTCTCACATATCGTCGCCGCGATACCTTTAAATAAAGGCTTAGGAAAATACACTGCGTTATCACCACTCATTATTGGTAGCATGACGCCTGATATTGCGTACCTCACGCCATTTCTAGTTCATCAACGCATGGATAGTCACTCCCTAATTGCGATCTATCTATTTTGTATACCGATGGGATTAACGGTTTATTTTCTTTATCATCTGTTAATGGCACCTGTAGTAGTCTCTTGTTTACCTAAAAGTATTCAAAGGCATTTGAATTCAGATTTGTTTATTGGAAAGCTACCATCAACTCCAGCGCATGTAATAGTAATATCGCTAGTACTTGGAGCCCTCACCCATATTATTTGGGATTTTTTCACTCATCAATCAGGAATCCCACAACACATATTATGGATGAATACACCGTTGATGAATATTGATGGATTCGACATCATGCCTTATCGCGTACTCCAACATATAAGCAGCGTTTTGGGGCTGGGATTATTACTGTATTGGATATCCCGTTGGTATAAACGTAAAAAACACCTCAACGGGTCCAATAGTTTTTGGCAAGCACCGCGAATGCTTAAAACATTAGCAATGATTCTTTTAGCGGTTATTTCTCTAATTGGCGCTTTATTGAATGGCTATAGGCATTTGCCAGATAATGATATTTTTTATGGTATGTATAGCGCGCAGGTGTTTATTAAATATTCCTTTATCGGAGGTGTTAGTGCGTTTTTGCTATGTTGCTTTAGTCTGGGGTTATTATACCAATTACGAATTAAAACGTTATGATTTAAGGCGAGCCTTAATAACATCCATCAAAACATCAAACTCAAATTTACGCTTTTTATGCAGTATTTTTTCATGATGGAGCAAGTCGTTGTAGATTAGTTTTATATTCTCTTTAGCCCGTTGTGTTTCTTCATCTGACATTTTTTCATGATCACTTAACAACTTCAGAGTAAATTGTTTGAATGCATCTAGGCTATGATTGAAAAATGAACGTAAGGACGTCAGTTTAGTTCGTTCAAATGATTCATCATCAATCAGGTGTTGGCTTATTTCACTTAATAGTTGATTTGATTTTTGTTTTAAAGGTGTTAGCTTTAATTGCCAGACTGGTGGTAATTGGCTGATAGTATTTTCTATTGTTTTATAATCGTCAAAACCTTTTTGAACAATCTCAGGCAGTTTTTTACGCTGTTCTTGACTACGCCACTTATCCATATACTGAGACGAAATCTCGGTGCTTTTATCGTAAGTGTATTTAACCCCTCGTTTGATTTTACGGTAAACAACAAAGCCGATTAAGCTAAAAATGATTCCGCCAAATAACAAAACTAGTGGGATGAGTGTAAATCTAAACATGCTTTAACTATGTGGTTAGGATTGATTTTAATCAAGTCTCCATCTTGGAAAATGGCAAAAAGGTGGGGAGTCATTTAAATAGTACAATTTAAATATTAAACTAACTGAGTCACTTCTCCAACTGTATCTGCCCAACGCTTGCTATCTAATAATGCTGATCGATTCATAAAAGGTTTACCCTGCATACGCATCAAGCGTTTTGCTGATTCATCAGATTGTTGAATCTTGGCATTTTCTAATACCTCAATCGCACCTTCACGATGATTACAGACTAAAACCATGTCGCAGCCAGCATCGAGAGCAGCCTCGGCTCGACTAGCAAAACCTCCTGCAACTGATGCGCCTTCCATGCTGAGATCATCACTAAATATCACACCATCAAACTTTAACTCATCGCGTAATACTTGTTTCAACCAATAATTAGAAAATCCTGCTGGCTTATCGTCCATTGTTTCATAAATAACATGGGCGGGCATCACAGCATCTAAGCCTTGTTTGATTAGATTAGCAAACGGAATAATATCTTCTTCCCAAATTTCATCTTTACTACGTTTATCAACCGGTATTTCATGATGGGAATCTTCAACAACTGCTCCATGCCCAGGAAAGTGTTTGCCTGTTGATGCCATTCCCGCCTCGCGCATGCCTTTAATGTATTCGCTGGCTAGGTTTGAGATAACAGTTGGATCACGATTAAAAGAGCGATCGCCGATAACGCCGCTGACGCCAAAATTAATATCAAGTACCGGAGCGAAACTAAAATCGATATCCATCGCACGAACTTCTGATGCCATCAACCAGCCATGTGAAAAAGCATTTTGTGTTGGATTTGCAGATTCTGCCAAGCTAGCGATTGCGGGCAATTCTGTAAACTCAGTACGAAAACGTTGTACTCGCCCTCCTTCGTGATCTACAGCGATTAACAAGTCTTTATTTGCCGCCTGACGTACCGCTTTGATTAATGCAGATAATTGCACAACTGATTCATAATTTCGGCTGAAAAAAATGATGCCACCAGTTACTGGATGTCTCAATAATTCAATTTCTTCGCTACTTAATTCAAGACCTTCTAAGTCAATCATTACTGGTGCAATCGCCATAAGATACTCACTTAACTCGCTACAATATTAAACAAGTATACAAAATAAACAGTTCTTTAACGATTAATCATTATCTATTAAAACAGTTATTTACGTCTATTATCGTAATAGATAATAGTATCAATTGATGAAAAAGTGTAAAAACCTGGGGAGTCTTTAAATTATAACAACTGTATGTCTCTACTAATATTTTAATCAAAAATATAGAATTGCTATTAGTAGTAATTACATGGCTCTTTGAATGGATTAATGGTTTTTACCGTTTGTTCTGTCTACTTGATCCGTTTATCGGTGTCGTTGAATCTTTATATAATTAAATCTGACAACATAAACATGCAAGGATAAAACTGAAAATTTAACGGAATGATTTAAAGGTTTATCTTATGTAAGTTACATAGATTTTTTAAATAATAATCATTATAAGGAAATTACGATGTCACAGGATTACTTCATGAATTATAACAATAATTCTATACAACGATACAGTGATGTAGACGTGCTATCTACGCAAGGTCGAATTGGCAGAAAAAGATATTTCGTCTATTCTATCGTTTTACCTATTCTTATTTTTTGGGCTATTGCCACGGTTGCGGCTTTAGTTTCATATTTGCCTTTTGCAAGCAATGCTATTTTTTATGCAATTTTAGGTATAGGTGCAGTTTCGTCGATGTGTATGATGGTTTATCTAACTATTCAACGATGTCACGATTTAAATAAAAGTGCTGTATTAGCGATTTTAGCATTAATACCATTTGCCAATATCGTATTTGCGCTGATTCCTGGAACTAATGGCCTTAATAGCTATGGCGAAGTTCCTGTTCCCGCGACCAGAGGTTTTAAAATTTCATTTTATGCTTTAATTACAGTGTTAATTGGATTGGCTATTTATGCAATGCTCCAATTATCTAACAGTGAGTTTTTTAGTAATTTACTGGTATTTTAAATAAACACTTATGATTTGATGAACAGAATAAATCATTGTTCAATGACTTATTCTGTTTCAAAAGTGCTTTGTTCGGTACTTTTTCTCGAACTAAAATAATTATATATCTTCCCAAACAACCCCTTTATATCCTCGACGATAAGATAAAACGTTGGTATCAGTACCAAAGTTAGTAAAGTCGCAAATAATATTCCAAAACCTAAAGAAACTGCCATCGGAATCAAGAATTGAGCTTGTGTACTTTTCTCGGTAATTAACGGTGTTAAACCTGCAAAAGTAGTTAACGATGTTAATAGAATCGGCCTAAACCTAGCGCCACCAGAAATTCTTATTGCTTCGGCGACAGGTATTCCCTCTTTAATGCGCTTATTGGCGTAATCCACCAGCACTAAGGAATCATTCACTACCACCCCAATCAGCGCTAATAGACCCATAATACTACTGATACTTAAGCTAAGCCCCATGATTGCATGCCCACCAATTGCACCGATAATACTAAATGGAATAACACTCATAACCATTAATGGCTGAAAGTAAGAGCCAAATGGAATGGCTAATAAAATATAAATAACAATAAGTGCAACCGTAAAACCAAAAGCTAGGCTTGCTCCAAACTTTCGTTGTTCTCGTTGTTCACCTTCCATATCGAAAGAAATACCTGGATACTTTGCAGATATCGTTGGGAACCATTTTTTTAGATCAGCTACTACGGTAGTTGCCGATATTTTGTCTTTATTTAAATCTGCTGTGACATTGATAATGCGTTGTCGGTCAACACGTGAGATAGTCGATGAACCACGGCCGATAGTAATATCAGCAACTTCACTCAAAGGTATCTGAGCGCCCGTAGAAGTTCGTATTCTCAAGTTCTGTAAATCTGATAATGCATAACGTTCATCTTTAGGCGAGCGCACCATTACTCTTATCTCTGATTGATTACGTTGAATACGCTGAGCCTCAGCACCAAAAATTGCATGCCTGACCTGTAATCCTAAACTACTTTGATCTAAACCAAGCTGCTCAGCTGCAGGCTTTATCTTTAACTGGACTTCTTCTTTACCGCCTTCATAACTGTTACGGATATCAAATAAGCCATCATATTCACCCAGTTTATCTTTAACTTGCAGTGCTACTTCATTGAGCACAGTAAAATCACTTCCTTTTAATTGAACATCAATAGGTTCTCCGCCGCGACCTAATTCTGCACGGAAGCTTAATTCCTTAACCCCGGGAATAGGACCAATTAGTTTTCGCCATTCAGCGACAAGCGCTCTAGAGCTGATTTTAATTTTACGTTGTTCCGGTGGAATAGTTTCAAAAGTAACTGTAGCGATATTAGATACACCAGAACTGCCTCTAGGACGTCTACCCGCACTACCCACAGTAACGAGAATATGTTGTATGAGTTTTTCACCTTGCTTCTTACCTTGGGCGGAATCACCTTCTTTCGATTCAAGATTCAAAGATTCTATCTTATTTAATTCGCTACTCTCAACTACATCGTTATCAGTTTCATCTGCTACAGGTTCAATATATTTTGCTTGCATGGTTTCTGCTGCTTTAACCATCCGGTTGACATATTTCTCGGTGATCTCAATAGATGTTCCTTCAGGCATTTCTATAGTTGCTGCAATCGTTTCACTTTCAATTCGTGGAAAAAATGTATATTTATAACGACCACTCGCCACGATAGAAATCGTTATTACAAGCACGGCAATAAATATAGATAAAGTTAGATAACGCCAGTTCAAAGTAGCATCTAAAAAAGGTCGGTATATTCTATGGATAAACCATTCAAGGCTTCCCGCTATTTTTTGTTGAGTACGCATCAAATAATTCAATTTTGTAGGATCTTTACGCAATTTCATATTTCGTAAATGTGAAGGCAAAACAAACTTCGACTCAATCAACGAGAACAATAAAACGGGTATTACAACCATCGGTATCTGTGCAAATATAGGGCCCCTTCGGCCATCAATTAGTAGTAGAGGTAAAAAAGCAGCAACTGTGGTCAATACACCAAAAGTCACCGGTGTGGCTATCTGTTGAGTACCTTGAATCGCTGCTTTTAACGGATCACCATTCTTTTGCAAATGCGCATAAACATTTTCGCCAGTAACAATGGCATCATCAACGACGATTCCAAGTACTAATATAAAGCCAAACATGCTTACCAAGTTGAGCGTCATTCCTAGATAGGGCATAACGGCTAGCGCGCCAAGAAAACTGATTGGAATACCAATACTCACCCAAAACGCCAAATAGGGTCTGAGGAACAAAGCGAGTAATAACAGCACTAAGCCGATACCTTGCACTAGGCTTCTAGTTAAGGTGTCTAGACGCGCTTTAACTGTTTTCGAACTATCTCGCCAATAAGAAAGTTTTAAGCCAGTAGGCAAGGTTTCGCCACGAGCGGCTATATAGTCTTTTACCTCATTGGCAATCTGGATAGCGTTTTGATCACCTACTCTAGCAACATTGATGAAGGCCGCATTTTTACCGTCAAACTTGCTGTAAAGTGGGTCTTCTGTAAAGCCATCGTTGATAGTTGCTATTTGATCAAGGGTTATACTGGTGCCGTTACTTCTACTAATAACACGAATATTAGCAAAATCATCTTTCTTGTAGGCTTGTCCTAGAGCTCTAACTAAAATATCTCCAGATTCTGTTTTTATCGTACCGCCTGGTATATCTCTTGAAGCATTTCTTATCACACGTGAGATATCATCTAAAGTTAAGTCATATTGGCGTAATGAAGTTTCAGGCACATTAATACTGATCTCCCATGGTCTAATGCCACCCATAGCAACTTGAGTGACATTTGGAAGCCCTCGAATTTCATCTCTGATTTGTTCAGTGACTGTGCGTAAAGCTACTTCATCAGAATTTTCTTGTTCAACGACTACCGTTATTACTTCTCGAGTACGGATCAGTTGTTCAACATTCGGACGCTCTGCATCTTCAGGAAAAGAAGTAATATTATCTACACGGGTCTTTATCTCATTGAGTAATTTAGTGGTGTCGTATTGTTTACGAATTTCTGCACGAACCAAGGCACGACTTTCAGATGCACTACTTGAGATACGTTCAATTCCAGGTAAGTCGCCGATCGCATCTTCAATACGAATGGCTATGCCTTCTTCTACTTCGCTTGCAGTAGCACCAGGATAAGTAACGGTGATGTTTACAATATCTTGTTCAAATGCAGGAAATGTTTCTAAAGGTATCTTTTTTGTTACTGCATATAAACCAGAGACGATGATTAACACCATCATAATATTTGCTGCTACAGGATTTCTTACAAACCAAGCGATAATGCCTTTATTGTAATTATCTATATTATTAACACTGCTTACATTTGGGTTTTCGTTCTTATTTGCCATTCTATTTCTCTGTGCTCTTGTCAGAACTATCCGTTAAGGAGCTATCAGTTTTCGATGTTGTTATAGATGGTAGAGTTGTCGCTGGCATAGTTTGAGTAGGCTTAACGGTCTCAGTTGATTCTTTATAAATAAAATCAGGAATCACTTCATTCTTTTTACGCTGCTCTTTATCTAATTTTGCCTTTTTTACTTTGTTACGTTCTTTTGCTTTCTGTTGCTTAGCTTGTGATTTGATTTGTTTACGTTGCTCTTCGACAGTCAAAACTTGCATGCCATTCACTGCCTGAGTCAGATTGGTTAAAATTATCTGTTCACCTTCGATGCTTACATCGGTTTTAACCACAGTAGCGTCTGTAGAATTCCAAATAACTTTGGCCGGGATAATATTAATTTTGCCATTTTTTAACAGCCTAATTTCACGATTATAAATAACAGCAACTGGTGGTAAAACGTAGACATTTTCAAACGTTTTACCTTTTATTCGAGCTTTAAGGTATTGACCAATTCTTATTGGAGAACTTATTCCCTCGCGTGCTTCATAGGGTTTATCGACACGAACGATAACGTTAATTTGTCTGCTTTGAGCATCTAAAGCAGCCCCTGTTCTTACTACACGTCCTTGCCAGTTATCTTTTCGGAGGCTGTCAGGGTTAGTTAAGGTTACCGTCGGTAGTTCATCAGCTGTGATTTTTCTATTAATGAAGGCTTCAGGCATTCCTAGCAATTCATATTGATTCAGCGAAAGTGGTAATTCCACATTCACAAAATCAGTAGCATAAGTTTCTGCTAGCATAGTACCTGTCGATACAAACTGACCAATATCTACATTCTTAGTTAAAATACGACCGGCATATGGGGCTTTAATAGTGGCTCTTGACAGGATTAGTGATTCTTGTTTTACCCTAGCGTTACTAGAGTTAATTCTTGCTTGAATAGCACTCTTACGACTAGAAAAAGTACTTTGAGAGCCTTCCAAATTTTGCAAAGTTTGTTGCAATTGGTTAATACGTTGCTCTTCACTTTCTAACGCAGATCGAGATATTGTTCTGCGTTTAAATAAAGCTCTTAAACGCGCTAATTCCTTATTACCAATATTCAGATTTTTCTTTGCAAGCTGTATAGAACGGCGATTACTTTTTTCTTCTGCGTTTAATTGTTTTAAGCTAGCTTGGTTAACTGCAACTTCACTTTTTGCAATCTCAATCGCACTTAAATAATTAGCTTTATCAATTTCTATTAATATTTCGTTTTTATCGAAATAACTGCCTTCATTAAAGTTATCTGAGGTACTTACGATTCGACCCGATACCTCAGATACTAGGTTACTTTGTGTACCTGCAGTGACAATGCCTGATGCTTGGATATAAACTGTGTATGACTGTGCTTTTAATGGTAAAACTTCAACAACGGGCAAGCGCTGCACAAAGGGTCTCTTCTTTGCTTCTGGTCCAGTAGCAAGTAAAAATTTACCGAATAAACCCGCCCCAACAAGTACTAGTATAGGAATTATGACTTTTAACATTAACTATCCATCTATAATTTATTAATTTAATTGTATTTATTGGTCTGATTATATGGGAATAACACAATATAAAAAGACACCCCCCTACTTTATGGGCTTTTTCTTTATGCAAAACCGACCCTTCGGTAGTTGTTAATGCTTTCCAACATTGACTAAGCTCGCTTTGACTTATGAGGTTTTAATTTAAAAACCATAACAATATTTTTTATCCTTAACTGAACTAATCGTGTGAAAATAACGACTAATTAAAAACATCTTGAAAATAATAATTTAGCATTGTTAACATGACTCAACAAAATATTAGAGCCATCTTTATGTCATCATATTCGATGAAATTACTTCTGTGTTTATCTTTACAACTTTTTACATTGAACTCGGATGCAGAACAGTTTGATCTGTTCATTCTAGCGGGTCAGTCTAATATGCAAGGTTGGCGTAGTGATGCAGCACTATATCCAGTTGACAAACGCAATCAAGACTCCAAAATTCCGTTCTATTTTGAAGCCCTAAACTACAGTTCATCTAACAATAACTGGCAAACCTTGGGATCTCAATTAGGTCATTTTAAACAAGGTCATTTTGGACCTGAAATAACTTTTGCTCGCGCTTTAAAACAATCAAATATGAACCCCGTTATATTTAAATACAGCTCAGGAAGTAGCAGTATCAAAATGCAATGGAAAGGACCAGGTCAACATGGTCAATATGACGATATGGTTGTTCATCTAAAACAAGCCATTCAACAATTAAAAAATAAAGGTCACACCGTGGTGCCACGGGCTTTTGTTTGGATTCAAGGTGAAAGCGATGCCAATAATCAACAATTGTCTCAAGAGTATTATTGGCATTTAAAAAAGCTACTTACTCATTTGCGAAATAATGTATTACGACAACCTACCCTGCCTGTCATTTTGAGTGTTGATGAACAACATCCACGAGTAAAACTAAGACCTCAAGTGGTCGATGCCCAGCTACAATTAAGTTTAGAAGACGACACTATTTCTTTTGTCAGCATGAACGGTTTAGAGAAATATGATGTTACCCATCTCACTGCGAAAGGTACTGTTGAGCAAGGAAAGCGTTTATTTCAAAATTACCAACAAACTCATTCTCAAAGCTATAACAATCAAATAACTAACTAACCGCTTATCCAGTGGTGGTTTACCCACATACCCTAATGTCTTAAAATAAGTAAAAGTATAAAAAAAATAACGGGGATACAAATGAAATTTACTTATTCGACTTTTTCAAAGTCGTTAATTTTAATGGGACTATTGTCTTCATTCACACTAGCACAAGCTGATTTACCTAAAGCATTCGACTACAACATAGCATCAACTAACTATGTAGATAACACCTCTTCTGGTGGTGATCTGTTTAGTAAAGGCTATTATTTAGGAGGGGCTATCGGACAATCTGAAGCATCTACTTTTTGTAATGGCGCTTCATCTTGTGAAGATAGTGACAGTGCGTGGAAAATATTCGGTGGCTATCAGATAATTGATAAAGTAAGCGTTGAAGGTGCCTATTTGAACCTAGGTGATATTCGTAGAGATGGTCAAAGTTCAGATGTCTCTGCCTTTGCTGCTTACGGTGTAGGTACTTTACCTGTTACTGAAAAATTTGATGCATTTGCTAAAATCGGTGGAGCTTACTGGAGAAGTGAAAACAGCGACGGAAACAAAAATGGCTTTGGTTTAGCGTATGGCATAGGTGCTAAAATGGCGATGAATGAAACAACAAAAATACGCGCTGAATGGGAAAAAATAACTGATGTAGAAACATCAAACAACCAGGATAGTGATGTCAATATGCTTTCGATTGGTGTTGAATTTAATACTTTCTAGAATATATTCGATACAATAAAAAAGGCAGCTTAATAGTTGCCTTTTTTATTTCTAAATTACTTTTAAAGTACTTATAAAATAAATTTTAGATTAAATCTTAATCTGGGCTAAATGATGAGCCACAACCACAGGTAGACTTTGCATTCGGGTTACGAATAACAAACTGAGAACCTTCAAGACCTTCAGTGTAATCAATATCAGCACCTGCAAGGTACTGAAAACTCATTGGATCAATTAATAACTTAACGCCATTCTTTTCTACAGTTGTATCACCATCATTTATCTCTTCATCGAAAGTGAATCCGTACTGGAATCCAGAACAACCGCCGCCAGAAACAAATACTCTAAGTTTCAGGTTGTCGTTTTGTTCTTCTTCAATAAGACCTTTAACTTTATTAGCCGCAGAATCTGTGAAATTTAAAATGGGTGCTGCGCTTGCTGTTGCAACTGACATGTTTTACCACCTAATTTTATTCAATATTGTCTTAAGTTTACCTTAGAATTTGATCTAAGAGTATATAACCATTGTTATAGTCTGTTTAATCTTTGATAAACGGACTAGTCTAGTTTTAAAGAAGCTTTTATAGAGAAAAATAGTCCTTATTTCTCTTCATCTATACGGATTAGCTTTCCATTCACTTCTGCTCCCACAGGAAGCTCCAGAATTTTGTAATGTATATCACCATTTATGCGGGCTTTATCGAATAATTCAACCTTACCATCAACATAAATTTCGCCATCTATCTGTCCATTAACGATTAAATGTTTCACTACAACATCACCTTTCACTAATGCATTCTCGCTAACAATTAATAACGAGTCTTCATTTTTTGAAACAGCACCTCCATTGATAGTTCCCACTACGTGTAATCCTCCAGTGAATTTTACGATACCTTCCACTTCAGTACCTTCACCGATTAAAGTATTAATTTTTGCGCGTAATAATTCATTCTGTTTTTTCTTCGAACTAAACATAAGTATGGACTCTCAAGTAAGCGAACTTATTGATTATTTGTAAATAACTAAGGTAATAATGCGGGACGATCTAGTGAGGTGGTTTCAGCAAAACCAAACATAATGTTCATGTTTTGAATAGCTTGGCCCGCTGCACCTTTAACTAAATTATCAATCACAGATAACACCACCAAACGAGAAGTTTCGGTAGATTTATGAATAGCGATTTGACACATATTTGATGCTTTTACATTTCGCGTTTCAGGGTGAGATCCTTGTGGCAATACATCAACAAAAGGTTCATTAGAATAACGTTTTTCATAAAGCGCTTGCATGGTCGCTGCATCAGCTTCAGTTCTTGAATAAACTGTTGCATGAATACCCCTTATAATGGGCAGTAAATGAGGTACAAAAGTTAGATCTACAGATTGACCTGATAACTGTGAGAGAATTTGAGCTATTTCAGGTTGATGTCTATGACCACCAACACCATAGGCTTTGAAACTTTCCCCCATTTCACTGAATAAAGTAGACACGTTGGCTTGTTTGCCTGCACCACTAACGCCAGATTTCGTATCAGCAATGATATTATCTAAATCAACTATTTTAGATTCTAATAACGGCATTAAACCTAAAATAACTGATGTAGGATAACAGCCTGGATTTGCAACTAAATTAGCTGTTTTTAGTTGTTCTCGATTTATTTCTGGTAAACCATAGACTGCTTGGTCCAGTAATTCAGGGCAAGCATGCGTCATGCCATACCATTTACTCCAAACTGAAACATCTTTGATTCTAAAGTCGGCGGCAAGATCAATAACTTTAGTTTCAGCTTTGAGCAATTCAGGCACGTGATTCATTGCAATACCGTTAGGGGTAGCGAAAAATACCAAATCGCATTCAGCTAGGGCATCTGTTGATGGATCACTGAATTCAATATCAATATAACCACGTAAATTAGGAAACATTACGTCAACTCTCGTTCCAGCATTCGAACGGGATGTAACGTAACTGATTTCGACATCTGGGTGTTTTACTAATAACCTTAACAGTTCAACACCGGTATAACCCGTTGCACCTACAATTCCGATTTTTTTCACTTCATTCACGTCTAAATTCAAAAAAACAATATGATAGCTTGAAATGGCTTGAATTTGCTAAAGAAAACATCATGATTATTATATTATATTGCCTCTAAACTATCTTTCTGTACGTAAGATAGATAAAGAATGATAATCACTAAGCATAATATTGCATGCCATAAATCAACCTTGGTTTTATACGCCTAATAACGTATAAATAGTAACTATATGCTATAGTATTTTGCTATAAATCTCACCAACTCTACATGAAGAACGAATGAATAATAGACTGAAAGAAATCACACACCCAACCTATTGGACTTTATTGTTGAAAACAACTTTATTGAGTTCATTCATTGTATTAGCCGGTTGTTTAGGTACACCGCCATCAACGACCTTGATAAGTACTGCTAACGCTGCTGAAAACTCAAATCCTGCAATTGGGCAATTAACGCCTCGTCACTCATTCGAGTATAAAATCATTAACAGCATGTTAAAGCGCTATCACTACAAGAAATTTGACTTAGATGATGCCTTTTCAGGAAAAATTCTAGATCAGTATTTAGATCAATTAGATCCAAGTAAAGTATATTTTACCCGAGCAGATATTAAACAATTTAGTGTTCATCGCGATAAATTCGATGACTATATCAATGATGGCAATACTGAAGTTGCTGTAAATATATTTAGAAAATATCAACAACGCATTAACGAAAGATCGAAATATGCGGTAACTCGTATTGAGCAACCTTTCTCTTTAGATAAAGATGATGAATATCTACTCGATCGTGAAGATGCCTCTTGGGAAATTAGTGAAACTGCACTCAATTTACTATGGGAAAAACGAATTAAGAATGCTTACATTAATGAAGTATTAGCCGATACAAAACCAGCCGAAGCTGTTAAAAAGCTTAAAAAGCGCTATATCAATATGACCAAGCGTACTTCTCAAATTAAGCCAAATGAATTATTTCAAACCATCGTTAATGCTTATGCTGGAGCGGTTGAACCTCATACTTCATATTTATCACCTCGTTCTTCTGAGCAATTTGATATTAATATGAGCCTATCTTTAAGTGGTATCGGTGCGGTTTTAAGAACTGATGAAGATCATACTAAAATTGTTAGTGTCGTTCCTGGCGGACCCGCTGATTTAACAGGACAAATATCTTCAGGTGATCGTATTATTGGCGTTGGGCAAAAAACGGCAGCATCTGTTAAAGATATAGTTGGCTGGCGCCTAAGTGACGTGGTAAATATCATTCGTGGTGAAAAAGGTAGTACTGTCGTCTTGACTGTATTACCGAGTGCGACTGGCCTCAGTGGTAAGACTAAAACGGTTAATATCGTTAGAGACAAGATTAAACTTGAACATCAAGCGGCGAGTAAACGTATTATTGAAATCGACAGACCAAATGGTAAAGCCAAGGTTGGTGTTATTGACTTACCTTCTTTTTATATTGATTTTAAAGCACGAAATCGTGGTGATAAGGAATACGCTGCCACTACTAGAGACGTTAAGAAGTTACTTATTGAACTGAATAAAGAAGGTATCGATGATCTAATTATCGATTTACGTGGCAATGGTGGTGGATCTTTAAGTGAAGTTGTTTCTCTCACGGGTTTGTTTATTGATAAAGGTCCTGTGGTTCAGATCAATGATACAACTGGGCGTACTGATATCTTAAAAGATGAAGATTCAGGTGTTGTCTATGATGGTCCAATGGCTGTGTTAATTGATAAAGGCAGTGCTTCTGCCTCAGAGATTTTTGCAGGTGCAATTCAAGATTATCAACGTGGCGTTATTATAGGTGAAACTACCTTTGGTAAAGGTACGGTTCAAACAGTCCTTCCACTTGCATCATATACACGTAAAACCTTTGATAAACCTTTAGGTCAAATCAAAATCACCAGTGCACAGTTCTTTCGTATCAATGGTGAAAGTACACAACACAAAGGTGTTATCCCTGATTTAGCATGGAATTTACCAAAAATTGAAGGAGATTTTGGTGAGCGCGCTTACAAAAATGCATTACCTTGGAGACGTATAGAAATTGCTCAACATAAAGACTTTAGTAAAGCATTCAGTCCTGCAGTGATACAGCAAGCAAAAGTAAAATCACAGGTACGAATTGCTAAAAATGCTAAATTTAAGACAACAGTTGCCAAAGTGAAGCTACTCGTTGATGCAGGTAATGAAAAGACAGCATCGCTTAATCTAGCCAAAAGAAAAGCTAAACGTGCAATGTTTGATAAACAATTGCTGAGCTTAGAAAACAAATTACAAGTTACTGATGGCAAACAGCAATATAAATCTATAAAAGAACTTCGGGATGCACAGGAAAAGCAGAACGATGATATTTTTACTAAGAAACCAGTTGATGTATTTTTAAATGAAGCTGCACATATTCTTGTGGATTTACAAGACTTCAATATTATCTCTGCTGCTAAACAGTAATATCTAATCCAAAATAATGCCGAGTGATTTTTCAAATCATTCGGCATTATT
>JBALXO010000010.1:33237-61557 GCA_036960615.1 Cocleimonas sp.
TCAAAAAGTACGGGGGTGTCATATAGTTCTAAATTTTTATATTTTTTGTTCAGTATTATCTAATTAACAAGTAATAATAACCAAACCATAATTGCGTTTAACATTGTAACAAAAACAGCAGCAGACCCCATATCTTTAGCTCTGCCAGATAGTTCATGTATTTCACCACCGAAGCGATCTACGACAGCTTCAATGGCAGAATTAATGAGTTCAACAATCAGCAGTAACACTACGCTGCCAATCATCAACACAATTTCTACATTACTATCCCCAAGCCAAAAAGCTAAGGGGACGGCGATCAAAAAAACAAATACTTCTTGGCGAAATGCTTCTTCGTGTTTATACGTTGCTTTCAAACCTAGACATGTAAATTCAAAAGCTTTCTTCCAACGTGTTAAACCTGTATTACCGCTTCCTGCCATATTTATTATTACCTGTAACTTTCAATAGGTGGACATGAACAGACCAAATTACGGTCTCCATGTACATTATCAACGCGATTTACCGTTGGCCAATATTTACTGGTAGGAATAACCCCTTTTGGCATAACCGCTAAAGTCTTGTCATAAGGTCGATTCCATTCATCAGTAATATCAGCAACAGTATGTGGTGCATTAACTAATGGATTATTATCCAATGGCCATTCGCCCTTCTCAACTTTGTTGATTTCTGATTTGATCTCAATCATAGCATCACAAAAGCGATCTAATTCATATTTAGACTCAGACTCAGTCGGTTCAATCATTAATGTTCCTGCAACGGGGAATGACATCGTCGGCGCATGAAAACCATAGTCCATAAGACGTTTAGCTATATCTTCTTCACTTATACCCGAGGTTTCTTTGATGGGACGAATATCAATAATACACTCATGTGCAACAAAACCATTTTTACCACGATAGAGAATTGGATAATCATTACTCAAACGTGTGGCTATATAGTTAGCACTCAGAATCGCAATGCGACTAACTTCTGCATTGCCTTGAGCACCTAGCATTTTCATATACATCCATGAAATCGTTAAGATTGAAGCACTACCGAAAGGTGCTGCAGAAACAGCATGTGTAGTATCTTCATCATTGGTCATGTGCCCTGGTAAGAATGGAGCAAGATGAGCTCTAACGCCAATAGGACCAACTCCAGGGCCACCACCACCATGTGGGATAGCAAAGGTTTTATGTAGATTTAAATGTGATACATCAGAACCGAAAAGTCCTGGCTTAGAGACACCTTTTTGCGCATTTAGATTTGCACCATCCAGATAAACCTGACCTCCACAATCATGGACAATGTCACAAACTTCAACAATACCATCTTCGAAAACACCATGTGTAGATGGGTAAGTCACCATGATACAAGCAAGGTTATCTTTATGCAGTGTTGCTTTTTCACGAAGATCATCAATATCGACATTACCTTCAGCATCACAATTAACCAGTACAATTTGCATACGCGCCATAGCGGCAGAAGCTGGATTAGTACCGTGTGCAGATGTTGGTGTTAAGCAAATGTTACGATGCCCTTCGCCAATGCTTTTGTTGTAGCGGTTTATTGCTACAAGCCCTGCATATTCGCCCTGTGCACCAGAGTTCGGCTGCAATGAAACCTCTGCATAACCTGTAACTTCAGCTAACCATGCAGATAATTGATCAATCATTTCTTGATAACCAAGCGTTTGATTTTTTGGTGCAAAAGGATGAATACTAGAAAATTCTGACCAGCTTAAAGGCATTAATTCACTTGCAGCATTGAGTTTCATAGTGCAAGAACCTAAAGGAATCATCGCATGCACTAAAGATAAGTCCTTATTTTCAAGCCGCTTTAAATAACGCATCATTTCAGTTTCAGTGTGATACTGCTTGAAAACTTCATGCGTTAAAAATTCTGATTCACGAATATTTACTTCTGGAATTCCATTTGAAGAATCATTAGTTACAATATCGTTATCTAAATCAGAGATTGATAAACCATGATCTGTACCGAAAAAGACATTAAATAAATCTTCAAGATCACTAACTGTTTTAGCTTCATCAAAACTGATTCGTATTTTATCTGAATCAACAAGACCTAGATTTATTCCTTTATCAAGAGCGGCTTTATTAATATTTTGCTGTTGATCTCCGACTTCTAATGTCAAAGTATCAAACCAAGAATCATTAATGACTGTTTTAATAGTAGAGTTTTTTGCTTTAATTACTGCCAATGCAAATATATTTGCTAAACGATGAATACGATTTGCAATAGTCGTTAAACCTGTTGCACCATGATATACAGCATAAAAACCAGCCATATTAGCTAGTAATGCTTGAGCCGTACAGATGTTCGATGTAGCTTTGTCGCGACGAATGTGTTGCTCACGTGTCTGCATCGCCATGCGCAAAGCATTATTGCCACGACTGTCTATAGAAACTCCAATTACTCTTCCGGGTACCGAACGTTTCAATTTATCAGTAACAGCGAAGAATGCCGCATGCGGACCACCAAAGCCCATGGGTACGCCAAAGCGTTGTGAATTTCCAAACACTATATCTGCACCCATTTCTCCAGGTGCTTTTAGTTTAATCAAAGCCATTAAATCTGTAGCAACACTGACTAAGGCTTTTTGTTGATGCGCTTGTGTAATTATTGGCTCGATATCTGCTATTGAACCATCAGCATTTGGATACTGTACTAGTACACCAAATACTTCATGATTACTTAGTTCAGTCTTCGCATCACCGAATACAAGCTCAAAACCAAAATACTGTGCACGGGTTTTAATAACTTCAATGGTTTGCGGAAATACCCCATTATCTATAAAAAACTTATCAGTCTTTAAACGGTTTGAACGCTTACATAGTGCCATCGCTTCTGCAGCGGCTGTGGCTTCATCCAGCAATGAAGCATTCGCCATATCCATTGCTGTTAAGTCCATCACCATTTGCTGAAAATTTAATAAGCCTTCTAAGCGCCCCTGTGATATTTCTGCTTGGTATGGCGTATAAGCTGTATACCAACCTGGGTTTTCTAAAACATTACGTTTAATAACTGAAGGAACTAAAGTGTCGTAATAACCCATACCAATATAAGAAGTATTTACCGTATTTTTATCAGCAATTGTTCTGAGTGTTTCCAAGGCTTGCTGTTCAGAACAACTATCATCTAAGGCTAGTGGTTCACGAATTCTAATACTTTCAGGTACCGTTTTATCAATCAGTTCATCAAGTGAATTAAGCTTTATTACACTTATCATGGAATTGATATCATCTGCCTGAGGGCCCATATGACGAGCTATAAACTCATCATGCTGATCTAATACGTTGAGAGGTAAATTCTTCATAGTTATTGGTATATTCTGTATTTGGGTTTAATTAAATAATATTGAAAAAACGATATGAATTCAGATTACTCTTGGCAAAAAACTTCATAAGCATCTGCATCCATCAAATCTTCAAGATCAGACATTGATTTAAGTTTCATAGAAAAAATCCAGCCTTCTCCAAATGGAGCTGTATTAATTAACTCTGGCTCTCCATCTAATTCTTCATTAACTTCAGTTACTTCACCATCTAACGGCGCATACATGTCTGATGCTGCTTTTACTGACTCTATTACGCCGCAGTTTTCTTCAGCAGAGAGACTTGACTCAACTTCTGGTAATTCAACGAAAACAACATCTCCAAGCAAATCCTGAGCATGTTCTGTTATTCCCATAGTTATAGTTCCGTCACCGTTGTCTCTAACCCATTCGTGGGTTTTTGTGTATTTAAGGTCACTTGGATTTTCGTTGCTCATATTAATTGCTCCTTTCTAGATTAAGAATATTTAAAATAATTTTGTACGTTGCTTAATGGTTGTATTGTTTATAGTACTGATTTACCGTTTCTAACAAATTGAGGTTTAACGATTTTTGCAGATAAATGCTTACCACGAATCTCAACATGACAATGATCTTTAGCTTTAACAGGTATTCTTGCAAGTGCAATTGAAAGACCTAATGTAGGTGAGAAAGAACCACTCGTGATTTCACCATCGCCGAAATCAGTAATTACTTTTTGATGCCCGCGAAGTATGCCTTTATCTTCTAAAACCAGCCCTACTAATTTGTACTTTGAACCATTAGCTTTTTCTGATTCTAAGGCTGTCCTGCCAATAAAATCTCTATCAGCTGGATCCCATGCGATTGTCCAAGCCATGCCTGCAGCTAAAGGACTGATAGTTTCATCCATATCTGTACCATATAGATTCATTCCTGCTTCGAGGCGAAGAGTATCTCTGGCACCCAGGCCGATTGGTTTAACACCACTTTCCAGTAACTGATCCCAAAATAAAGCGACATCTTCATTAGGAATCATGATTTCATACCCATCTTCACCGGTATAGCCAGTCCTAGCGAAAAATATATTGTTGATTTGGATACCGTAAAAAGGTTCTAAAGAAGAAACTGGCCCGACATTCTTCTCTTTTAAAATACTATGGGTTTTCTCTCTAGCATTAGGCCCTTGAACGGCGATCATGGCGAAGTCATCACGCTCTTTGATCTCCAGGTCAAAACCATCAGCTTGGGCAGTGATCCATTTAAGATCATTTTCACGAGTTGCTGCATTAACCACCATACGATAAAAATCATCAGCTAAATAATACACAATCAAATCATCAATGACTCCACCGTCGTTATTCAACATACCGCTATAAAGAGCTTTACCGGGATTTTTTAGTTTTGCTACATCATTTGCTAATAAAGTTTGTAAAAAGCGTTTTACATCTTTCCCTGTAAAATCTAATACCACCATATGTGATACATCGAACATGCCAGCATCTTCGCGTACTTGTGTATGCTCTCTTACTTGAGAGCCATAATTGATGGGCATTTCCCAACCAGCAAAGTCGACAATTTTGCCATTCGATTCGAGATGCTTAGCATAAAGTGGGGTGCGCTGTGGTGTTTGATTCTGTGACTCTTCTGACATAATACTTTCCTTTGAACAAAAAAAAGGGCGGCAGATTATACAATCTGCCGCCCTCTCTGTCCTTTATACCTGAGAGATTCCCTATGCTTTCGCTAATAGGTTAAACCCTTCGGTGGAAACATATTCTGTCTCGCTCTCCAGAGTCAGTAAATTTTCACAGTCCTTTTACCTGAGCGTTTCCGAGCGGGTTTGCGCCTTCGGTGTTCTATCTAAACAATCATATTTAAACAATAAGTTTGATAGAATCTCTCCTGTGAGAATCATCACTGATTGTTGACTATACCTGAGCCAAAATAATTGAGAAAGTGATTTATCAATTAAAATGAATTAACTATAAGAAATATTTGTTTAAAACTCTGATGAGATAAAGCTGTAGCCGTTTTTATTCATCATTCCTCACTTTATAAAAAATTTCTGTATATAGCTATTTTGGTTCCGCATCTAACAATGCTGCCAATCTATCTGCTGGCATATAACCTGGAATTAATTTGCCTGTTGAAGTAACTAATGCTGGAGTACCAGTAACGCCAACTTCTTGACCCAGATTATACTGAGCAGCAACAGGGTTTTCACAGGTCTTTGACTCAATATTACGACGCTCTTTAGCATCGGTCATAGTTTGCTGCTGATCATCAGCACACCACATGCTTACTGCTTTTTCATATGACTTTGATTGTAATCCAGCGCGTGGAAACATTAAGTATTCAACAGTAATTCCTTTGGCATTAATTGCTGGCATTTCACGGTGTAATTTTGCGCAATAACCACAATCTATATCGGTGAAAACAGTTAATTTATGTTTTTCATTTTCTGCTTTAAATACGACCGGTTTAAAGTCTTCTCTATCCATAATATCTTTACGGACAGATTGTTTAGCGAAATCAGACAAATTTGTTCTGGTCTCTAATTCAATCATATCACCTGCTAAAAAGTATTTGCCATCAGCAGAAAAATAAACCACTTCTGTGCCATACATAACTTCGTAAATATTCGGCAATTGGCTGAGTTTTATCGAACTAGGCTCAGAACGAAATTTACCCTTCAATTTAGCTTTTAAAGCAGTAATTTGTGATTTTGTTGCTTCAGTTTCAACAGCTGCTTGAGAAGCTACAGCAGAGAACATCAAAGCACTAAAAGTTAAGCCCATTATTATTTTATTTTTCATTTTTTATTCCGTACCAGTAAAGAGTGTTGTTTATGCTTACGCTTAGTATAACGTATTGAATGCTATTGTTAAAAATGTTCACTATAAAAACATTATTAATTACGCTAAAAAAAACCTATCAGATGCATCTTTATTTATTGTCATGCTATTAACCACGAGGATGATGCTGTTGGTGAATACTTTGCAATCTGGTTTTAGCGATATGCGTATAAATCTGCGTTGTTGATAAATCGCTATGACCTAGTAGTAACTGTACGACACGCAAATCAGCACCATGGTTCAATAAATGTGTTGCGAAAGCGTGGCGCAATGTATGTGGCGATAGTTTTTGACTAATCCCAGCTTGAATCGCATAGCGTTTAATCAAATACCAGAAAGCTTGACGTGTCATTCCAGATCCACGTCTGGTTATAAATAATGAATTAGACACTCCCCCACTTTTCATGATTATTGGTCTGGCGTCAATAAGGTAATCATTAATCCATGAGACAGCTTCATCTCCCATAGGTACTAAACGTTCTTTATTGCCCTTACCCAAGACTCTAACAACACCTTGTTGTAGATTGACTTGTTTATATTCTAAAGTAACTAATTCTGAAACGCGTAGACCTGTTGCATAAAGTAATTCTAACATGGCCCTATCACGTAAACCGATGGGATCATTTAGGTCCGGCGCGTTTAGAAGTGCATCTACATTTTCTTCGCTCAAGCTATTAGGCAAAGGCTTTCCTAACTTGGGTAATTCAATTAACGCGGTAGGATCATCTAGGATGTTATTTTCACGGAGTTGATAACGGAAAAACCGCCTAAAAGTAGATATGCTTCGAGCGACACTTCTAGCTTTACTGCCTTGTTTAATTTTTAAGGTGATGTATTCAAGAAGTTCTGAATTACGTGATGATATAAGTTGTCTATTATTTTTCTGTTGCCATGCAGATAGCGATTTTAAATCTCTGCCATAAGCTGCCAGTGTATTTTGGCTCAAACCTCTTTCAGACCATAAGGCATCTAGAAACGCTTCAATAATAATTTGATCAGAATTCAATGGAGCCACATTAATGTTTTATTGGGTTATATCATTTACTGATCAAGTTATTCAATACAAGCTTAGTTGAACAGTATCTTTAGTTAATTTGAGTATAATGTGATGCATGTTTATATCCAACTTATCCTCAAAAGAAGCCTAAAATGAACTCTAATATGACCCCTTTTCTAAAAACGGCTATTGAAGCAGCCAAAGCAGCGCAAGTAGTAATTGATAAATATTATGCGGGTGATTTCGAAATAGAAATCAAACCAGATGAGACCCCCGTTACTATTGCAGACGTTGAAACAGAAAAAACTATTAAGAAAATCATTTTAGACACATTCCCAGATCATGGTTTTTTTGGCGAAGAAACCGGTAAAGTAAATGAAGATGCTGAATATAATTGGTTAATTGATCCTATTGATGGCACTAAGAGTTTTGTGAGAGGCTACCCTTTCTTCTCGACTCAGATTGCCTTGATGTATAAAGGTGAATTGATTCTTGGCGTTTCCAATAGCCCTGAATTCAAAGAAATGGCATACGCAGAAAAAGGTTTTGGTGCGTGGTTAAACGGAGAAAGAATTAGCGTTAGTGATATTGATACTATTAAACAATCAACTTTATCATTAGGCAATATTGCGAGTATTGCGAGAAAACCTCAATGGCAAAATGTGGGCAATCTTGTAGCCTCTGTTAATCGAATTCGAGGCTACGGAGACTTTTATCACTATCATCTGCTAGCCAGTGGCAAGATTGAATTGATTCTAGAGTCTGATGTGAATATTTTAGATATAGCCGCATTAGCCGTTATTGTGCGAGAGGCTGGAGGTACGTTTACTGATCTTTCGGGAAATGAACTATCTCTTGATACTACGACTGTTCTAGCTTCGAATAACAGTGCTATTCATAGTAAAGTTCTACAGGATATTTCATACTCGTAAATTTAATGAGCTTTATATAGGGCTATTGCGAATCAGAAAGACTGTTATTTAATCTATCTGATATGCAAATACCCAATAATAATTGGTTTTCTAAAAGTGAATACTGAGAAGTTTGATTTAACCGATTCTTGCATTCTTGACTAAACAATTGCTTTTTATTATTTATCTCTTGTTTAAGTTGATTATTAAATTCTTTCGAATTTTGAAATGTTTCTTGATGGTTACTCATTACACAATTAACTGTGGCTAATTCCAAAGTCAGCGGTTCTTTTAATTCTTTACTCAATAAATTTAAACACTGCTCTGCAATTTGTTCCTTATTCATACTACTTAATAAGGTGTCTTTAGAATTATTGATAACAATCTCTGGATTGAATAAATTACTATTGTTAATTACAACGACATCATCTGTAATAACGGTTTTGTTATCAGGAAGTGATATTTCGATTGAGGTTTTAGGTGTTTCTTTTAGTTTATCTCCCCAGTGATACTGAATTCCTAGGTAAATCAGTAGAGAAGCAAGCATCAACGATAACAGTGTGATTCTTATGAATGGCTTAAGAGTGAACATAAAGGAATTCTACCAAAAATAGCGGTAGATTCATCTGATTAATTTAACCATTACTAAGTTTATAAATACCCCCCTACTTTTATACTGTTTCGTTTAGACTTCCAGTAATAGTGGGTAACTCTAGTATTATTTTGATAAATAGGTTTTAGAGTTTTACTAGATAGGTTTATAAGAATTAAATAAAAACCCTGAAAAACATCTCATCAAGCATAACTTTGTTTTTTATTATCTAACAATTTCTCTTTCTTAATATTGTTATGATATTTAGCATAATACTTTGCATTGGCCGCCGGATTTTTAGCGTTAACCAATAAAAAACCTGCAACGTTATTTTTTACTCGTCTTAACTGACTGAGTACACTCTTAATTGATCGAGCATCCATTTCATCTTCACGAGTAACAATTACTGTAGAGGTAGCTAGTGAAGTCAGAACCAACGAATCAGCAAAGCCATTCACTGGTGGAGCATCAATAATTACATAATCGAAAATACTGCCACCTTGAGTAGTAAGGTATGACATGCGCTCATGACTTAATAAACTAACTGGATCTACATCGTATTCACCTGCTGTAATTGCATATAAACCAGGTACTTTCTTTACAGGTTGAGTTATTCCAACTAAGTCAATTTCACCTTTTAAGTAGTGAGTTAGACCATGTTTGTTACTAACTTGAAGTTTGTTATGTATAGATGCATTACGAATATCTGCATCAACCAATAAAACCTTCTTTCCCATTTGCGCATACGAACAAGCAATGTTAGAAGCGGTAGTGCTCTTGCCTTCACCAGAGTTAACACTAGTAATTAACATTACATGATCTTCATCTGTTTTAAACATTAGACGGATATTTGTTGCAAGTATTCTATAAGCTTCTGCTGGAGCTGATTGAGGCATTTTTATTGCAATCATATCTAACTGCTTTTTAATCTTTGATTTGGTAACCCGAGGAATCATTCCGAGGATAGGTAAACCTGTTATTTTTTCTAAATCATCTGATGATTTTATGCTTTTATCTAAAGACTCACGCAAGAATGCTAAAGCTAAACCGAAAATCAAACCAGACAATAAACCCAATAATAAATTAACCTTAGGTCTTGGACGATACTTTCTAACTGGCACTATTGCAGGCTCTACAATACTTATACTGCTGGTATTTGCTTGTGATGCCACACCAACTTCTTCTCGACGCTGTATCAAACTGCTATAAAGTTTATTGCTGTTTTCTACATTGCGCTTCAAGTTATTGTAATCAACACCACTATCCTGCAAATTTTGCATGGTGGTATTGAATTGCTTTAGTTCGTCTCTGATTTTATCTTCTTGTCGCTTTGCTGCTTTGTAATCAGCTTCCATCGAACGTTGAATATTACTCATCTCACTGTTTAATTTACTATTAGCCGCATTGATTTGTTGTTGCAAACGCTGCATATCAGGGTAATTAGGCTTGAAGGTTTTAAGCATTTCTTGGTAATCACCTTCCAAGCCCACCAAACGCGCTTTTAAACTTGTAACAACAGGATTTGTTAATACTGTAGAGACACTGCCTACGCGTTTCATTTGTAGATATAAGCTTTCAGCTTCGATACGACGTATTTCTGCATCGACCAATGCAGAATCTAAATTCTCTAACTTTTTTACTTGTCGCGTTTGACCTTCATCTACTCCCAAAATACCATTCTCATTTGCATATTTAACGAGTGTTAATTCGTCTGACTTTAAACGATCACCCGCTTCATCGATTTGTTGATCTAAAAACTCTTTAGCATATTCGCCAGTTTCACTTTTAGATTGTATTTGCGAAGTAATAAAGTTATTAACAATACTGCTGACTACATTTTTAGCCTCTGCTGGAGAAGGAGCTTCATATAAAATTTCAACTAAATGAGTACCAGAAATTGGTTGAACTAAAAGATTTCCTGAAAATAGTTCGGTGTAATCAGTTGCTTTAGGAATTTTCTGCTGTTTTTCCTTATTATCTAATCCAATTAAGCCTATGAATGATGAAAGTGCAGTCGATAAGAATGATTTTTCTTCTTTAGGTGATAGGCTACTTTCTAAAGATAGATCGTTTATAACTTTTTGAGCAACAACTCTGCCACGAAGCATTTCATAACGTGTTCTGAAGAATGGATCTTCTAAAGAGTTCGATGAATCAACTGCTTTTTGTGTTCTACCAAAATTTACAATTTCAGCACCTTCTCGTTCAATTTGGATTGTCGCATTAGCACGATAAGTAGGCTTAATAGAAAAAGTATAAAAGGTAACTAAAGCTAAGACTGAAAATAGAGTTAAAAATATAGTCCACTTACGTCTGTTCAAAATACCAAGCACATCATTCAATGAAGCTTCTTGTTGAGAATGATTAGTTGGACCAATATAGCTAGGAGCCAATGGCATCAATTTATTATCAACAGTCTGCATTTGACCGTTATTTGACTGAGTAGTTAAAACTGACATTTTATAACCTTGCTTAAGCCTTGTAGAGTTTTTATTAGTATTTGTTTTTAGTAAATATTATTTTTGAATTTTAACATCCTAACGGAATGTACAATAACTTGTAACTGAACACCTCTATTCGTAAGCAAATAATGGATAAAAGGCTGAGTTAGGTAAAAGCTTATAAAAGTATGGGAGTATCTTTATAGTTATTTCATTGTTATTAAAGTATATTTTTATCCTTTATTCACCTTTATCTGCCTGCTTATCTAGTTATTAGTTACACAATTTCTAAATGAGTTTACTATTCAACTAAATTAATTTTATAACTACCTAAAATGCCTGAACAAACACAAATGCATGCTACTTATTCTGAGAATAATCCTCAGGATACTAATACGGGAGTTATTACAAAACTATCTCTTTATATGATGTTGTTTTTCATCTTCTCTATACCTTGGGGGAATGCTGTTTGGGATGGTTTGAGTCGTATAATTGGTTTGATCGCTTTTGGTACGACTGGTCTAGCATTTATAATGGGGGGAACACGTGGAAAATTTGGACTATTCCATATAATCGTAGCACTACTAGGTGCTTGGTTTCTGCTTTCACTTATTTGGTCTCCAGATTTTGAACGTGGAAAATTTCTCATTAATACTATATCGCAATTAATGCTATTAACGGTGCTCATAACGATTAATATTGGCGATAGAAAAAAGAATTTATTGCTGGCTTACCACAGCTATACGCTTGGTAATTTAGTGGGTTCATGCATTATTATTTATAATTATTTAAATGGCATTCAGTCTGTTTATTATCAACGTTATGCTATTCCAAATTTAGATATAGATGGCCAATCTATTATGTTGACGTTAGCCATTCCGATGGCCGCTTATTTAACTACTCAATACAAAAGTAAATGGGCCAAACTATTTTATATTATGGTAATTCCAACTATTGTATTTGCAGTGTTTTTGACGGGTACTAGAACTGCTTCTATCGTTGGTATTATCGGAGTTTTATATTGGTTTATGACTTATAGAAACTCATCTTTACGAATCAAAACTACATTTTTTATGGTGTTTGTGGTTTCGATGTTAACTACAGTTAGCCTAGCACCTAAGGAATCTGTCGATCGTATTTTGAGCTCTGCTGAATCAGTAACGAGCGGTACCTTAAACAATCGAACAGTCATTTGGGGTGCCTCGTTGGAGCAATGGAAAAAAGCTCCATTGATAGGAAATGGAATTGGAAGTTTAGGATACATTTTAAACACTAAACACGTCGAATATGATGCCGCTCATAGTGCTTATATCCATATTCTTACAGAAAACGGAATCATTGGATTGGCTCTATATCTATTTATGATTGGGAGTATTATTTATTATTCTTTAAATACTCCTTTCTCAGAACTACTTTTTCTTATGTCGTTATTATTGACTATATTGATCAGCCAATTAGCTCAGCATACTCACATTCATAAAGAGACATGGTTCGCTTTTACCATGCTTGCTTTGCATGCTCGATCATTTAGCAGAAAAATTTAATTTCCATGTTGTTTAAACATACAAGTATCTACCTCTTTGCAAAAGCAATTCCGGGTTTAATGGCTTTTGGCGCTTTGAGTTTGTATACACATTTGTTAACACCTGAAGAATACGGTTTATATACGCTAATATTTACCGCTGCGATGTTTGCTAATAACGTCATATTTTTTTGGCTACCTGCTGGCACATTACGTTTTTGGTCAAAACAAGAATATGGTACCGAGAGCTTTATTAGTACCTTAACAAATACCTATATCAAAATATTCTTAGCACTAATTATTGTCCTAATTCCTTGTGCTTACTATTACTGGGATACACCACAATTAACCTGGTTAGTTTGTACTGTGATATTAATTTTTTCAGTGTCCATTTACACTTTATCGCAATACCTAATGAGCGCACAAATTCATCCGCTTAAATACGCTAAATTGAGTATTAGTTATTCTATTTTAGCTCTTTTTTTTGGAGGAATAATGGCAAAAATGGGTTATGGAGCTATTGGTATTAGCTTAGGTATCAGTGCAGGCTTCTTGATTCCAACCCTATTTGCTAAAATAGATTTTTGGACAAACTATAATAGAAAATCCTTTAATCCAGAACTATTCAAAAAACTAGCTATTTATGGCTTACCTCTTGCTAGCGTAACGCTACTTGAAGAGGTAACTAAAACAGCAGATCGGTTTATGTTAGCGTCATTACAAAATAAAGCCGAAGCAGGACTTTATGCTGTTGGTTATGATTTATCGGGAAATTCTATTTTACTTTTAATGAGTGCGATTAATCTTGCTGCTTACCCTGTCATTATAAAATTATTAGACAATGAAGGTAAAAAAGCTGCCTTAGAATATTTCCATAAATATGCTGTATTATTGTTGGGAATAGCCATTCCCGCAGTATTTGGTTTAATTTTAGTTGGACCCAATCTAATTCATCTTTTAATTGGCGAGGAATATCAACAAGCGGTTAGTTTTTTATTGCCTTGGATCGCTATTGCACTCTTTATGATGGGCATGCAAGCCACTTACTTTGATCTGGCGTTTCAATTGGGTCATCATACTATTGGCATTGTTAAAATTTCAATTATCATCGCATTAATCAATGTCACCTTAAATTTCTATTTGATTCCAATTATGGGAATGAAGGGAGCTGCCATAGCAACTCTAGTCTCATTTATTTTAGGAGCCCTATTAAGTGCAATTATTGGACGAAAATATTTTGCTGTTCCCTTACCTGTAGGCGAAATCATAAAAATAGGTATTGCCACGATATTTATGTCTTTATTTCTGTGGTGGTTTAAGGATCAACGCGGATGGTCTTGGTTAATACTACAATTGTTTTTGGGCATGATTACTTATGGTATTGCTATCTGTGCCTTCAATTTATTGAATGTTAGAGATAACATCAAAGAATATTTAATAAAATAGAGTTAAATAGCTCAAAACAATAACATAATTAGCTTAAAACAATCAAAAAGGTGGGGGGTGTCTTTTAAATGAGAATTTTAAGTGCAATATTCTTATGATTATAAAGTGAGTAATAGTAGAAAAGGGTTAGCAATCAAACGTATAATCGTATTGTGATATACCTAGCCTCATCAAAAACTCTCATTACTTTGGGAATACTTTTTAGCAGTACAACAATCATTGCTAAGTCTCTTGATATTACTGAGAAAACAAATCAAACACCGAACACTTTTCATCAGTGCGTGAATAGTGATTATGAGCAACAGACAACACAACGTCCTAACTCTGCAGGAAATCCTAATCCAGTCAAAGATGCAATCTATTTAGAAGCTGATACAGGTAAAATTGTTTCCCAAGGAACATCTTTATTAAATGGGAATGTAGTTATTCAACAAAATACTACTGTATTCACTGCCAATAGCGCCCAAGTTAATCGTGTAAGCAATGAAGTGACAGCACAAGGAAATGTGGTCTTATCGGATACTAACTTTTCACTAAAGAGTTCTAAGATAAAATATAATTTGGAGAATAAAACTGGCACTGTAGATAATGCTGAGTATGCCGTTGGAACTGAAGGAGCTCATGGTAAGAGCTCTCAAATAAAACTAATTAATGATAATAACTTACAGTTAAAAGATGCAAGTTTTACTAGTTGTCCTGTTAATAAAAATAGTTGGCATTTAGCTTCAGGAGATATAAGACTCAATAAAGAGACACAGATTGGCACTGCTAAAAATGTAACACTCAATGTTGGGGACGTGCCTGTTTTCTATTTCCCTTGGCTTAAATTCCCTATAAATAGCCAACGTTTATCAGGTTTTTTAAGCCCTAGGGTTAAGCTGCAATCTAATGCTGGTATTTCAATTCCCTATTATTTTAATATAGCACCTAACTATGATGCGACAGTAAGACTGACTACAATTCGCAATCGTGGTTTCCAACTCGATACTGAATTCAGATATTTAAGTGAGAAACATGAAGGTGAATTAGTTTACAACTTTATCCCTAACGATGAATCATTTGATGATGAAAAACGTGTTTTCTTTAAAATCAAACATGAAACTCATATTAGTGAAAAAACAAATTTAAAAGTAAATGCAGAAGGAGTATCTGATACAGAATATTTTGATGACTTTTCAGATTCGCTAGAGACTAGTACTCGTCCTGCATTACAGCGTCGTTTAGAAATAATACATGATGCGAATCCATGGTCATTTAGTGCTGCAATAGAAGACTTCCAAGTCATAGATATTGATGACGATCCCTACTCTAAACTCCCTGAAATTAAGCTAGATTACGCGCCAAAAAGTGGACCTAAAGATCTGAAACTATCCGTTAATTCTGAGTTGATTTACTTTGATCGAGACGATGATATTACCGGTGTTCGTGCTGATATTAAAGTAAAAGTAGGCAAGAAATGGGGACAAGAAGCGTGGTATTTCAAACCTACTTTAAGCCTCCAACACACTTTGTATTCTCTAGATAACGCAATAGGAGAATCCCAAATCAATAGAACTTTACCCACCTTAACTTTTGATAGTGGTTTGTTCTTTGATCGTGACATTCCTAAAAAATCTGTTAACAGCAATTCATACACTCAAACCATAGAACCTAGACTCTTCTATACCTTTACACCTTTTACAGATCAAAGTGATATTCCAGTTTTTGATACATCTAGAAATGATTTTTCAGAAAGTAACCAATTATTCTTAGAAAACCGTTTTACAGGAAAAGATAGAATAGCCGATACTAATCAGCTTACTTTTGCAGTTAGCACTCGTATTCAAGACCGTGACAACGGTAATGAGATATTTAAAGCTACTCTAGGACAAGTATTTAACTTTTCTGATAGAAAAGTTACCTTGCCTGGGGGAACTATTTTAACCGGTAAACGCTCTGATCTATTGTTAGAACTCACTGGACGATTAAATGATAATTTTCGTCTTGCATCGACTATTAGCCTTAAAAGTGATGATAAAAGTATTTCAAATTATGACCTTCGTTTAAATTATCAAGATGATAAAAAGAATATAGCTAATCTTAGTTTTCGTAAATTAGATACTGAACTAGAGCAAATAAGCTTTTCAACAGCAATACCTATTAATAACAAATGGTCTATGGTTGCTAGTTCTGATTTCGACACTTTGAATGATCGTAATTTGGAGTCTTTGATAGGTTTTGAGTATCAAGACTGTTGCTGGAAAACAAGAGTTGTTGCGAAACGTTTTTTAACATCGGATAATGTTACTTATGAAAATCCAATTTTCATAGAGTTTGAACTTAAAGGACTTGGTAAAGTTGGCACTAGCGCTACTCGCCAAATAAAGGAAAAAATATACGGATATGATGATTTTTAAAGTTCAAACAGCAAAACAGTCAAGGATAAAACACCATAAATCGTGTTTTTTTCTCTCTGCATTACTTATATTATGTATAACAACATCTAGTTCATCACATGCTGCAGAACAAGCAATGGATGGAATTGCTGCAGTAGTTAATAGTGACGTGATAATGGTAAGTGAATTGAAAGCTGCCGCTAAGCAAGCTCAATCAGCAAATGAGCTTCCAGAGGGTCAATTATACAAACAAGTCCTTGAACAATTAATAATGGATAAAATTCAAGTCCAAAAGGCCAAAGCGATTGGTATTAAAATTGACGATGCTGCAGTCAACACTGCAATGGAGTCTATCGCTAAACAAAACAACTTAGATTTACAACAATTACGCGTGGCTATTATTGAACGTGGATTAAACTATAAGGAATTCAGAGAAAGTATCCGAGATAGACTTTATTCTGATACTTTACGTAAACGTCAGCAAGGTAGGAATAATATTGGTGAAAATGAGGTTGATGATCTTATTCAGGCTGAAAGCTTCAACCTAAGTAAAGACGTTCAATATCAATTGGTCGATATTATCATTCCTAATAAAACAAATTCAGTGAAACAATTCAATGCGAACTTGAAAAGAGCACAAAGTTTAAGAAATAAACTACTTCTAAATAAAGACTTAAGTTCACCTGAAATAGTGAAAATGGGCGCGATTAAAAAAGACTTAGGTTGGCAAAATGCTGAAACTCTAAGCCCTGCATACTCTAGAACATTAAGCTTAATGGGCGAAGGTGAATTATCTACTGTAATTCGCGATACCAAAGGTTTTCATATTCTTAAGTTAGTTAAGCAACGTGGTGGAAAAAGCCAGCAAACTCAAGAAGCGCGAGTCAGACATATCTTAATCAGCAATGATGACCCCAAAGCTAAGCTAAAAGTGACCCTGTTACGTAATAAAATATTGGCAGGTGAAAGTTTTAGTCAACTAGCTACAAAAAACTCTGCTGATAAAGGTAGCGCTTCTAATGGTGGTGAATTACCTATGACCAATACGGCTAATTATGTTCCATCGTTTGCTGCGGCAACAAATACTTTAGCATTGAACTCTTTGAGCCAACCTATACAAACAAAATTTGGCTGGCATATTATCGAAGTTCTTGAAAGAAAAAGCAGTGACAAAACTCGTGAATCAATCAAAAATCAAGCAAAGCAATTAGTGGGGACAAAGAAACGAGAAGACGACCTTAAAAATTGGTTAAAAACTCTGCGTGACGAAGCCTTCGTTGAATACCGTCTTAAATTATAATAATAGTTTAGATGAATTCAACACCTCAACTAGCTATCACCACAGGTGAACCCGCAGGTATTGGTCCTGATTTAATCATAGAGCTAGCAAGTAAAAAACAGAGTTATCAAGATCAAGCTGAATTGATTGTTATTGCTGATAAACAGATGATGCAGCAGCGTGCAAAACTGTTAGGAATTCAAATTAATTTCGTTGATTACGATAAAACTAAACAATCAGCTCCAAATAATATTGGTGAAATTACCATTCTTGATACGCCCTGCTTTAATTCTGTAACTGCTGGATTTCTTGATGCTGATAATGCAAATTATGTTTTAGAAACGTTAAAGATAGCGGCATTAGGGTGTTACAAAAAACAGTGTGTTAATCAGTTTGATGCAATGGTTACTGCCCCATTACATAAAGGTATTATCAATGATGCAGGAATTAATTTTACGGGTCATACCGAGTTCTTAGCCGAACTTACCGGCGCTGAATTGCCCGTTATGATGTTAGCAGCCGACTCACTAAGAGTTGCCTTAGCAACCACTCATTTACCTTTAAAAGATGTCAGCGCTGCTATTTCACAACAATCATTACGACAAGTCATTAGTATTTTAAACCATGACTTAATCAATAAGTTTGGTATCGATAATCCTCATATTTTAATTTGCGGCCTAAATCCTCATGCTGGTGAAGGTGGACATCTAGGTATGGAAGAAATTGAGACCATTGAACCAATAATAGAAACTTTAAAACAAGAAGGTCTCAATTTATCTGGCCCATTACCTGCAGATACCTTATTCACTCCAAAGTATTTAAAAACTGCAGATGCCGTATTGGCTATGTTTCATGATCAGGGTTTACCTGTGTTAAAACATGTCAGTTTTGGTCATGCAGTTAATATTACTCTGGGTTTACCCATCATAAGAACATCTGTTGATCACGGTACTGCAATAGATTTAGCGGGTACTGGTAAAGCATCCTCTGGTAGCATGATATCAGCAATTAACACGGCCATTGAAATGGTCAATAAGAGAAAAAGTTGAAATGAACCAATATATCCCACCTGTTAAAAGTCTTAGACCCATGATGCTTTTAGGTCTTTTAATTACTGGCTCGATGTTTGCAAGTGCGATGTACATGCAGCATGTGATGTATCTAGACCCATGCCCATTATGTATTGTTACTCGTGTTATCGTATTAACTCTAGCAATATTATTTCTAGGTGCCCTCATTATTAATCCTGCAGCATGGGGAAGAAGAATTATGGGAGTCCTGTTTACCTTAGCCAGTCTTTCAGGCGTTATTGTTTCTAGTAGACATTCATGGCTTCAGCACTTCCCTCCATCGTCAGAAGGATCTTGCGGACCAGGATTGAATTACTGGATGGATAACCTGCCTGCATCTGAAGTAATTCAGAATGTATTTAAAGGAACTGCTGAATGCTCGGAAGTGTCATGGAAATTTATTGGCTTAAGTATCCCTGAATGGAGTTTAATTATGTTTGTTGGTTTTTTGTTTTTTAGCCTACGTTTGTTATTCAAAGGCAGATAGAGCTCTTAAACTAATTTTTAAAGCATATAAAGACACTCCCCACTTATTTAGCACTATTTAAAAACGGGTAAATAAGTATTAACAAAGATTTCACTTAAATTGTTATTTGTAAAACCGAATAAGTGACCCCATAATAAATCAATAAAATATAATTAGATTATTAGCAAACTTTAAAAATTAAGAGAGTACATCATGGACGTAATGGATCGAATCAAAGAAGCTGTTGAAGGCAACCCTGTAGTAGTATTTATGAAAGGTACGCCACAATTACCACAATGCGGTTTTTCTAGCAGAACAGCACAGGCCTTAATGGGTTGCGGTGAAGAATTTGCATACGTCAACGTAATTACTGATCCAGAGATTTTCCAGCATCTTCCAAGCTATGCTGATTGGCCTACATTCCCACAAGTTTATATTAATGGTGAATTGATTGGTGGTTGTGATATTACTCTAGAGATGTTCGAGAAAGGTGAATTACAAACAATGGTAAAAGAAGCAACAGCAGCAAATAAAGACGCATAAAAACCAAATACAAGTAAAATAATTCCATCAAAACCACAGTTTTATAACTGTGGTTTTTTTATATCTGAAATACAAAAATATTTATTTACTAGTTTTAATATTTACTTTTAATCTTCTAAAGATATCTTCATTGGTACTGTCGGGGGTAATTAATGCTGTGTAATGTTTATTAGATGCATCAACAAAAATTAATATAATCAATGAATTACTAACAAAACTAGTTGTTGAAACTAATACATTAGACACTGCACATTTTTTCAGTATTAAGTTCCACTCACCATTACTATTTTTAGTAATGTTATAGATTGATTTGTTAGCTCTCAAAGTCAAATGTAATCTTACAAAGTAGACTAATGATAATGCGATACCTATTAAAGATATAAATAAAAAGAGTAAAGTCATACCCTTTAAATTTATAAATAAACACAATATAGCGGCAGTTATGACGTGAGGCATTACGATGAGTAATTGTTTACTCAATGAGGATACAATTTCTATCGAGAAAGTTTGATTAAATCTATTTGAAGACACACAAAATCCAATAATTTAATTGATAGTATTAAGCAAAAAGCCTACAAATACCAAGCTTATAGGAATATCATGCATCACACGTAAAATAACTACTCTTATGGACTATATTGTGTCTCTATCAGGTTTAGACTTATATGAAAATAAATCATCAGGTGCTGATGATAATCTTATAACTGCATATATGAAAAGAATAGAAAAGGGCGAATTAAGACTCGACCCTGATCAGAAAGAAGTAATGGAAGAATTGCAGATTGTATACGCTGCTATTATTTCTCAAAACAATCAGCCAGTTCCTAACAAATCACTTTTCTCATTTTTAACTGATCGTTCCAAAAAACAAAAAAATGATTCTATCAAAGGTCTTTACTTACATGGTGGGGTTGGCCGTGGTAAAACACATTTAGTAGACTTCTTTTTTGATCGTTTACCGATCGAAAAGAAGATGCGGCTCCATTTTCATCGTTTTATGCAGATCGTGCATGAAGAATTAGCTAAATTGGATAGTGTCTCTGACCCCTTAAAACAAGTAGCTAAAATTTTTACCGATAAAGCTCAGGTTTTATGTTTTGATGAATTTCATGTCATCGACATTACAGACGCAATGTTATTAGGTCGACTACTAGAACACTTGTTTGCCGATGGTCTGGTATTAGTCACCACCTCTAACTTTCACCCTGATGAACTTTATAAAAACGGATTACAACGCGATCGTTTTGTCCCTGCTATAAATTTACTTAAAGAACATACAAAACTTGTTGAGATGGGTGGTAATTATGATTATCGCTCAGAAGCGTTTAAAGAATTAGGTGTTTACTATTTTATTAGTGATGAGCATTCCGAGGAGCGACTGGAACAAGATTTTAAACAACTATCTGGAGTTGAATTATACGAAGGTAGAGAAGAAGTCATTATCAATAAACGCTTAATTCCAGCAAAGAAGTTTACTTCGGATGTTGTCTGGTTTGAATTCAATGATTTATGTAATACTCCACGGTCTACCGAAGACTTTACCCAGATTGCAGAATTTTTTAAAACCGTATTGATTTCCAATATCCCATTAATGGATTCAAATCTAGATGATGCAGCTCGCCGTTTTATTAATATGATTGATACTTTTTACGATATGCACGTCAATATTGTTGTATCTGCTGCAGCACAGCCCGAAAAATTGTACAGTGGGAAAAAACTTGCATTTGAATTTGATCGAGCTATTAGTCGTATCAATGAAATGCAAACCACTAAATATATCGAGAGTATTCGTGTAGCAAGAGAGAGTTAATTCAAATACCACAGTTAAACTAGGCATTTCTATTAACTACAGTAGTAACTGTAATATAATCATAACGATTAAATTAATTCAGTTTTTTAATACTAGTTAATCATTTAGAATGAATTTTTATACATAAATAGGGTAAAACCATGGCTTGGAATGATCCGCGACCAATGTCGCCACATTTACAGATTTATAAGCTTCCATTTACAGCAAAACTATCCATTCTTCACCGTGGCACCGGAGCTGTTCTATTTGCTGGCTTAATCCTAATGGTAATGGTGTTATTGAGTATTTCAGGTGGAGCGGAGAGTTGGTCTTCTATGCAAGCTTTCCTGTCTAGCTTTATTGGAAAATTTATTTTATTCGGTTTTACTTTTTGTATCTATTACCACATGTGTAACGGAATCCGTCACCTGTTTTGGGATATAGGTAAAGGCTTAGAATTAGAAGATGCTAAGAAATCTGGACTTGCGGTTATTGCTGCTAGTGTATTTTTGACCTTATTCACATGGGTTATTGCTTAAACAAACCTTTTAACAATAACCACTCCATCTAAGAGACACAATAAAATGAAAGATTTACGTTCACCTCTTGCTAAAGCTAAAGGTCTAGGAGCATCTGGAGATGCTTCTCATCATTTCTGGGTTCAAAGGTTATCAGCATTAGCCATGATCACATTAGTTATCTGGATTTGTTTTAGTATCGCATTCTTGCCAGAAGCCAATTACGCAACTGTAGTCGCTTGGCTGCAATCTCCTATCAATGGAATTATTACCTTACTTTTTGTGATTATCTCGTTTTATCATGCACAGCTTGGTCTACAAGTGATTATTGAGGATTATGTTTCATCTCACAGTAAACGGCTTGCGGGTGTGTTGTTTATCAAATTTTTAAGTTACTTCTTAATGGCTGCTGGTGTTTATGCAGTGATTAAAATCACCTTAGGAGGGCATTAAGGTGTCAGCAAAAAATAAAGAACAACTAAACGAAGAATATAAGGTAATTAACCACGAATACGACGTAGTAATAGTCGGTGCTGGTGGTGCGGGCTTACGTGCGACATTAGGCATGGCAACAGCAGGACTAAGTACAGCATGTATAACCAAGGTCTTCCCTACTCGAAGTCATACAACCGCCGCTCAAGGTGGTATGTCTGCAGCTTTAGGTAACATGGGCGAAGACAACTGGAAATGGCATATGTATGACACTGTTAAAGGTTCAGATTGGTTAGGCGATCAAGATGCAATCGAATATATGTGTCGTGAAGCAATTCCTGCTGTTATCGAACTAGAGCATTACGGTGTTCCGTTTTCTCGCACAGATGAAGGTAAAATTTATCAGCGTCCTTTCGGTGGTATGACAACGCATTATGGTGAAGGCGTTGCACAAAGAACATGTGCTGCAGCTGATCGCACAGGACATGCGATTCTTCATACTCTCTATCAACAGTCTCTAAAGCATAAAGCTGAATTCTTCGTTGAATATTTTGCAACTGACTTAATTATGGAAGATGGCGTCTGTAAAGGTGTTATGGCTTGGGACTTAACAACAGGTGAACTTCACTGTTTCCGTGGACATCAAGTAGTATTAGCCACGGGCGGAAGTGGTCGAACTTACTTCTCTGCAACTTCAGCACATACTTGTACTGGAGATGGAAGTGCAATGGCATTACGCGCTGGTTTACCACTTCAAGATATGGAATTCGTACAATTTCACCCAACAGGCGTTTACGGTGCAGGTGTGTTAATTACAGAAGGTGTTCGTGGTGAAGGGGGGTATTTAACCAACTCTGAAAACGAGCGTTTCATGGAGCGTTATGCACCAAATGCAAAAGATTTAGCTTCGCGTGATGTTGTATCTCGAGCCATGACAATGGAAATTAACGAAGGTCGCGGTGTTGGTCCAGATAAAGACCATATCTTCCTAAACTTACAACACTTAGGCCCTGAAGTAATCGAAGAACGCTTGCCAGGTATTTCTGAAAGCGCCAAGATTTTTGCAGGGGTTGATGTAACTAAAGACCCTATTCCTGTATTACCAACAGTTCATTACAACATGGGTGGTATTCCAACTAACTACCGCGGTGAAGTAGTTACTGTAGATGGAGATAATCCTGATGCAGTGGTTCCAGGACTTATGGCCATCGGCGAATGTGCTTGTGTATCGGTACATGGTGCAAATCGCTTAGGTTCAAATTCATTACTTGATATCGTAGTATTTGGACGTGCGGCAGCTATACGAGCATCTGAAATAGTCGATAAAGATCAACCACATCTACCACTTCAAGAAGGTACCTTTGATTCGTTATTGGCCCACTTTGATAAAATTAGAAATGCTGATGGTAAACAATCAACCGCTGCGATACGTGACAAAATGCAACGTGCAATGCAAAAATATGCTGCTGTTTTCCGTACAGGTAAAAACATGGAAGAAGGCGCTACTGTAATGCAAGAGTTGTTTGATGCTTATGCTGATATAGGTATTGTAGACCGTGGTCTCAAATGGAATACAGATCTATTAGAGACTCTAGAATTAGAAAATTTACTCGCTCAAGCACAAGTCACCATTGCATGTGCATTAAATCGCACAGAGTCACGTGGTGGACATTCACGTGAGGATTTTCCAGATAGAAACGATGACGAATGGATGAAACATAGCTTGGCATGGATTGATGATACTGGCAAAGTTACTTTTGGTGATCGCCCTGTGCATATGTATACCCTCACTGATGACTGTGAAGTTATCCCACCTAAAAAACGCGTTTACTAGGATAAAGACTAATGGCTGAATTTAAATTACCCGCTAACTCGATCCTGACAAAGGGAAAAACTCACGCGGCTGTCACAAATGCAAAGAATATTAAGAAGTTCATCATTTATCGATACGACCCTGATTCTGGTAAAAATCCGCGTACCGATACTTTCGAAGTGGATATGGATAATTGTGGCCCGATGGTACTTGACGCTTTAATTAAAATTAAAGGAGAGATGGACTCATCATTAGCGATGCGACGCTCATGTCGTGAAGGTATTTGTGGCTCTTGCTCAATGAATATCGACGGTGGTAACACGCTTGCATGTACCAAGGCTATTGCAGATATTGAAGGCGATGTAACCGTTTATCCATTACCGCACCAACCAGTAATTAAAGACTTAGTTTCTGACCTTACTAACTTTTACGCACAATACGCGTCGGTTAAGCCCTGGATGCAAACAGATGCGCCTGTTTCTCCTGATAGAGAAAGACTACAATCAAAAGAAGATCGTGAAAAACTTGATGGTCTTTACGAGTGTATTCTTTGTGCTTGCTGTTCAACCAGTTGCCCAAGTTACTGGTGGAATAGTGATCGTTATCTGGGCCCTGCTGCACTACTCAATGCTTATCGTTGGATAAATGATTCACGTGACGAAGCGACGGGTGAGCGTTTAGATGAATTAGATGATCCATTCAAACTTTATCGTTGTCACACGATCATGAGTTGTACCGATTCTTGTCCTAAAGGCTTAAACCCTGCAAAATCAATTGCAGAAGTAAAAAAGCTTATGATCCAGCGAAAGATGTAATTAAACGTTTTGAACAAAGATGAGTCTATAGAAAATAGTAAAGAAACGCTGATAGAACTTTCTCAACTGCGCTGGCATTGCCGGCGCGGTGTGAAAGAGCTTGATGTAGTTTTAACTAATTACTTAGAAAAGCATTATTTAAATTCAGACACTGATATTCAACAAGCTTTTAAACAATTACTTAAACTTGAAGACCCTATTTTGATGTCATTAGTTATGGATCACCATCAAACTGAAGACGTGGCACAAAATCACGTATTAGAAAAGATGAAGAACCCTTACTCAAAATAATTATTTCAAATACTATTAGCATTTATTCATTATAAACAGACACCCCTACTTTTTGACCATTTCTCCCAGTAATAATTTCGATTCAACAATAAAATCAGATTAAATTCACACAAAATATAAGCCTACTTGAAATATTGAGTTTTGTTTCCTACATTTAGTGTTATGTTATTTACTTTAAATAAATATTTCCTCAAATTGTTTCTATTAACAACTGTATTTTCTATCCTTACCATTTCTCAATATTCACACGCAACTACTCCATCAACCCCCACAATAAATAGTAATAATTTAATTGGACATGGTGGACCCGTAAATACAATAGCAATAAGTCCAGATGGAAACACGGCTTTATCAGGAAGCCTAGATTACAATGTGATGTTATGGAACCTGAAATCAGAAAAAAAAGCTATAGAACATCGATTTAAAGGTCACCGAGGAGCAGTCAGCGCCATAGCTTATTCACCAGACGGAGATAAAGCAATATCGACAGGCGATGATGGGATTGTATATTTATGGGATTTAAAGAATAAAAAACTAGTGCATGAATTCATTGGCCATCAGGGTAAAGTTGTTTCTGTTTCAATCGCTAATGATTCGAATATTGCCGCAACTTCTGGCTGGGATGGTAGCGTAAGGATATGGGACTTAATAAATTTAAAAGAGCTACAAAGCTTTAAAATTCATAACGAAGCGGTAAACGCTGCTTTGATCTCTGCTGATAACAAAACTGTCTTTACCGGCGGATATGATGGCAAAATTCGTTCTTACGAGATTGAAACTGGCGATTTTATCAAAATGATTCATCAGCATAGTTGGCCAATAAATATCATGCGTTGGTTGCCAAATCAAAATAAAATTGTGTTTGGAGCAACCAACGGTGATGCGCAAATACTTGATCTTTCAACAGATAAAATTAGCAAAATTCTAATCCCTCATAGCAAACCAGTTTTAGGCTTAGCAGTATCTAAAAAACATAACCTAATCGCCACTGGTGGCAACGATGGGGTAATCCGAGTATGGCGAATTAAGGATTGGAAACTAATTGGTGAAACGGTAACAATTCTCGGTCCTGTATGGGCTTTAGCCTTTAATAAAGATGGAAAATCTTTATTTTATGGCTCTTTAGATGACGAAGTTAAACACTGGAATATTGCAATTGATAATGAGAATGATTTATGGGTTGGTCATAAGCCAAGGCGCTTTCAAGTAAAAGCTGGAATGAAACTAGGTGAATTACAATTTGCAAGAAAATGTAGTGTTTGTCATACCTTAAGTCCTGATGATGCAAATCGTGCTGGTCCTACCTTACATAAAGTTTTTGGCAGAAAGGCTGGGACTTTAAAAGGTTATGATTATTCTCAAAGCCTTTTAGACTCCAAAATAACATGGGATGCAACAACGATAGACCAACTATTTGTTGAAGGTCCAAATAAAGTTGTTCCTGGTACAAAGATGCCATTACAGAAAGTTGCCGATGATAAGAAGAGAAAAGCTTTGATAGACTATCTTGAAACAGCCACCCAATAACTTATACAAAAATGAAAGAATTAAATTTGTAACACTGGATTTAAAGTGAATTAATAACCAAAGTTTTAGCCATCACAATCGCATCTTCTCGACCTTTATCTGCAGGATAATAATTCTTGCGTAAACCTATCTCATTATAGGCTTCGCTTTGATATAAATGCATACCAGATTTATTTGATGGTCGTACTTCTAGAAAACAGGTTTCTGCGCCATTGGATTTTGCAATAGATTCAGTTTCAGATAATAACTTTCGTCCCCAACCTTTGTTTTGATGCTCTGGATATAAACAAATATTAAGAATATGCGCTTCTTTAAGCACGGTAGAAATAACCACATGACCGTATATACTTTCCTGTTGTTCAAATACCCAACAGGAATAAGCTTTATTAGATAGACAATCTTCGAAATTGCCACGCGTCCAAGGATGCGGATACGCAGCTAATTCTCCTACCATTAATTCAGTTAAGTCTTCTGAACTCATGGGGCGAAGATGCTCAAGTTGTTGAACATCGGATTCTGGTTTAGCTGACATCTGATAGATGACTCATAGCAAGTTTTAAATCATCCCAAGCTTTTCGTTTATCGCTGGGTTTTTGCAGTAAATAACTCGGATAATAAGTAACAACACAGGGAATATTGCTATCCCCTATTCTATGGACTTTAGAACGCATTATAATTAATGGATCTGAACTATTGAGTAGATTTTGCGGCGCAATCTGTCCCATAAACAGGATAATTTTAGGCTTAACCTTCTCGATAACAGCTAATAAATCTTGTGTTAATTTAGTATTTCTATCTGTATCAGAGGACTGATTTATATCCACAACATTTAATAGATAAGCTTGTGACCGAGGGTGCTGTAGACCTGCAGCACGTAACATATTATTTAATAACACACCGGACTCGCCAGCAAAAGGTTCTTGTCCAATGCCATTAAAGGGCTCTGGTGAATGACCAATGATCATCCAATCAGCAATTTCACTGCCACTCGCATAAACATGATGTTGTGATGATTTTAATAAGAGATTTTTGCTAACAAGGATTGGGTTCACTGCAGATGCAAAATTATCTTCTTGTGCAAGTTTTGCGCTATCAACTGATTGAGTAACAATCTCTTCTAATACAACATTAGTATCTAAATTAGCACTAGTAGATCTTATTTTGACTGAACTATCATCTAATGATTCTAGAATGCTCAGGGCTGAATTATTACTTTTATTTTCGGGCTTAGCGTTTGTAACCGAAGTGACATCTTGAGAATTAACTTCTGATAGAGAGTGGGATGAAACAAGTTCCTGCGATTCATTATTTTCAATAATTAAATCACGCGAAATCCAAAC
>JBALXO010000152.1:0-5677 GCA_036960615.1 Cocleimonas sp.
AGGGCTAAGAGGGAGAGTTAAAAATGTATCTGAACTTATCTGTTAACGCCTACAATTGTTGCTTTTGGAGCTTGGAAGCTAACTGTCTGAACAACTACAGATTCAGTTGTTGTTGCATAAGCTGCATCTTCGAATAAGTAGTCGTTGTCTCCGGCGATTGCAGTTTGTCCTGCAAAAAGTGCTGTAAGAATTGTTCCTGCTAATAACGCTTTAGTGTTCATGATTAAATGCCTTTAAGTTTGTTTAAGTAAATTTGTTTGTTTTAGCGGTTAGCTTCAACTTCAACAGCTGGAGTTTGTAAGCTAACTTTCTGTGCAACTACTGACTCAGTTATTGATGCATAAGATGCATCTTCAAAGAGGTATGAGTTGTCTCCAGCGATTGCAGAATTTCCTGCGAAAAGTACTGTAAGAAGTGTGCTTGCGATAATTGCTTTAGTGTTGATGTTCATAATATTTACCTTTAAGTTTTTAAGTTTGTGTTCCTAGTTTTTGTGTAGGACTTATTTGTCCCGTTCTTGGAATTAGAAACGTAGAATTATTTTATTTGGATTCAAAAACTTTTAAACTTTTTAATTTTCAGATGAAATAAATAGAGAAATAACATGGGCAAATCAAATAATCTCAGAGTTATTTCACATGTAAGCAATTGACTTTATACGTTATTATTTCAAATAATTATTTAATCTAAATAATTGATATAAAATTAAAAATAAATCACAAAAAAGGATATAAATTTTTCTAAGAATAGAGAAACAGAATTTTTTAGTTACAAAAAATAGTTTTTTGAATCTGTTTATATGAATATTCAACCATCATTGGATCTGAAATGAACACAGAAAAGTGTTAACTCTGACAAATACGCGAAAAGTGAGGGGGAATTTTTTAAACCTTCTTTCAAATAAAGAAGGTGGTTTTCAATTTATTTATAAAATACTACAGAACAATAATACTTAAAGAATCTGGCTCAAAAACTCTATAGTTCGTGGATCTTTTGCATCATCAAAGAAACTTTTTGGTGAGCCATGTTCGACGATCACACCTCTATCAGTAAAGTAAATATGATCACCCACTTCTCGTGCGAAGTTCATCTCATGCGTAACTAGAATACATGTCATACCATCTTCTGCAAGGTCTTTGATGGTGAGTAACACCTCGTTAACTGTTTCAGGATCAAGTGCCGCAGTAACTTCGTCAAATAACATAACGTCAGGATCCATAGCTAATGATCTGGCAATCGCCACTCGCTGTTGTTGACCGCCTGATAATTCCCCAGGATAGTTATTTTCTTTACCTTCAAGTCGAACTTTTTTGATTAATTCGCGGGCAGTTTTTTCGGCTTTTGCTTTGTCTTCTTTTAAGACTCGGATTGGCGCCATCATTATGTTTTCTAATGCTGTTTTATGTGGGAAAAGATTGTATTGCTGAAATACCATGCCTACTTTTTTGCGTAATTCCAGCTTGTCTAAATTCGGATCATTCACCTCCTGCCCTTCAACTAAAATTGATCCTTGTTGAATATCATTAAGAGCATTAATGCAGCGAATCAAGGTTGATTTTCCCGAACCTGATGGCCCGATAATACACACGACTTCACCCTTTTGGATATCCATCGATACGCCTTTCAAAACCTCTAGATCGCCGAATGCTTTATGTACATTCTTAATCGAAACCATTGGCATACTGTCATCCCAGCTCATAGTTTTTCCTTCTTAATTATTTTTAAAATAAACATTAGTTTATAACAGAGAATTTCTTTTCGAGACGAACTGTCCAACGTGCAATCGGATAGCAGTAAACAAAGAAAAGTAATAGTACAAATGAGTAAAATGGCGCGAGTAAATCAGTTCTACCACCTTCTGCTGCGAGTGCTTGCCCAGTTAGTGTCATCACCTCTGACACACCTACAATTGAAGCCAATACAGTTGCCATCGTCAGAATCGCGTACAGGTTCATCCAAGGCGGCAACATACGTTTTACACATTGCGGCAAGATAATTAACCATAGCGTTTGTCGTCGACTATAAGCCAAGCTTTCAGCAGCTTCCCACTGACCACTTGGCAATGAAACTACAGCCCCACGAACAATCTCAGAGACATTTGCCATAACAGGCAATGATAAGCCAATAATGGCTTTTACCCAGTCTGGTAAAGGAATTGTAAATTCACCAATTTTGATTTCAAAAGGTAATAAAAACATCGCAAAAAAGAGTAATACTAACCAAGGAGCATTGCGGAAAAATTGAGTAATAAACCAAGAGAACCTTCGTATCCATTTATTCAATGATATTTGTCCTAAGCCTAACGCAGCACCCGCTGCGGTTCCAATAGCCATGGCAGAAATAGAGATAACGATATTAAAGATAAAACCTTTAAGTAATAGTGGCATCCAACGCCATATTGTCTCGATGATTGAAGACTTAGCATTTTCATCTACGCCAACGGCAATACCTGATGTCATAAGACAAAAGAATAGAATCATAAAACCATGCCAAGGCTTTAAAACAAATGACTTTAAGCTAAAACTAAAACCGCTTGGTGATTCTAATTTAGGCGTAATCATCACAGGCAAATCGGTTTGATAGACCGGCTGGCTTTTTTTTCTGTCAAAACCATTGTAAGAAGACTGATTCATGTGCCATACCCCGGAATTTTTAGCGCCTTTTCCCAGCGATTCATGCCCCATACCAAAATACCAACTAAGAAGAAATAGGCCAATAATAAGAAGATCATCATTTCAGTTACATTGACGTTATCGGACCATATTTGATTTGCTTCATAGAGCATCTCAGGCACCGCAATCGCATACGCTAAGGTGGTCGTTTTAACTAGATTAACCAAGTTGTTATTTAACGCAGGTAATACCACACGAAAAGCCAGTGGAAAGGTAATGTCTTTATAAATTTGTAAGCGTGAAAAGCCTAAAGCTTCAGCTGCTTCAGTGGTAGATTTTGGAACTGCTTCCATACCAGAACGAAAAATTTCAACATTGAAGGCACCCGCAAAAAATGACAGTGAAATTGCAGCCCAAGCGAATCCGCCTAAAATGGGAACTTCACCACCATAACCATTCGATACTTTAGGCAGCAAAGCGCCTATTGCGAAATAGAAGAAGTATATTTGTACAAGTGGAGGAGTGTTTCTAAATATCTGGATATAACCGTTAACGATTCGACGTGTCCATTTAAGTGGCGAATTTTGTAACCAAGCGCCAATTATCCCGATAATAACTGAGAAGAATAACGCCACTGCTGATAGTTTAATCGTCATCAAAAAGCCATTCCACATTCTGGCTCGATCATAACTATCGTATAAAAAAGGGAGATTTATACCCGTATTGTCGTAGAGTATTTTAAACCATTCAAAAAACGCTTCCATGTATGGATCTCAGTATTGAAAATTACGGCTAACAAAATGGGTAGAATTTGAGCACAAATTCCACCCATTGGATGAAACATTTAAATAATTAAAAATTTACTTATGTTCTTCATGCATCTTTAGAGCAAAAGGTGTGTTGTCTACACCCCATTTCTTCTCTAGCTCAAGGATACGGCCAGATTTGTGCCAGCTTTTAATTTGATCACTCATTAATTCATGGAACCTGGTCTCGCCTAACTTTACGGCTAATCCCCATGGAGCATCATCAATGGTCTTTAATGGCATTTCATAATCTTTCCAAGCTTCATCTTTAGTTTTAGCAACGATTGAAGAATCGTCATAAACCCATGCCACACAGTTGCCGCCTTTTAATGCAGCCAAAGCTTCTGCTGTACCTTTAAATGCTACGATTTGAGCGCCAAAATCTTTACCCGTTTTCTTATTATAGAAAGCACCTTGAATACCACAAACAGGCTTACCTCTTAGGTCTTCCCACTCTTTAAACCCATACTTCTTAGCAGATAAGATATTAGTACCCGATGAGTAATAATTAGGCTCTACTATCGATACAACTTTACGACGATCTGGCTTATCCGTCATAGTAGCGATCATTAAATCAACCTTACCCTGCTGCAAAAACTGCATTCTATTTGAGCTAACTACAGGTATATATTCAACTTTTACACCTAGACGATCAGCCACATCTTTGGCTAACTCTGGCTCGATTCCAATAATTTTTCCTGAAGGATCACGAAAGCCATAAGGCTTATAATCAGCTTTAACTGCTACTTTTAAAACTCCAGCTTTCTTAATATCTTCGATTACATCTGCTTGAGCAACTTGTGTACCCATCGCTAATGCACAAAATATAGAAGCGCTTAAAACTTTGTTTAGAATTGGTTTAATCATTACTATAAATCCTTTATTGTTTTGCCACATAACAAGTTAAATTGATCAGCTAGGTGGCAACTAAGCTTTCACAATGTAATTCTCTTATATGAACAATAGTAAAGAATAATAATTTTGTCAGGTTTGTATCTTTTATAATTTTGATACTGAAGTGTTTAATGATTTTACTGTTATGCCATACGCAGATATAAAAGCCCTTCCTACTTTACGCTGTTTTCTATCCTCACTATTTGGATAGTATTTCCTTCACTTCAGGTTGTTTCTTTTCCTTTATAAACAGGCATAAAAAAGCCCTAGTCAAATAATCGAATAGGGCTTTAAGGAAGAGTTAAAAAATTTTATTAAAATTTAGTTGTTGCTGTCTTCAAAAATAACTCCAGTTCCAGCAGCAACTTCTTGGTAAACAACTTTCTGTGCAACTACTGATTCTGTTGTTGCATAGGCTGAGTCTTCGAATAAGTAGTCGTTGTCTCCAGCGATTGCAGATGTTCCTGCTAAAAGTGCTGTAAGGATTGTTCCTGCTAATAATATTTTAGTATTCATGTTATATACCTTTAAGTTTGTTTAATGTTTGTGTTTAGCGATTAACATCAACTTCAACTGTTGGAGTTTGTAAGCTAACTTTCTGTGCAACTACTGACTCAGTTGTTGATGCATAAGATGCGTCTTCAAAGAGGTATGAGTTGTCTCCAGCGATTGCAGATGTTCCTGCGAAAAGTACCGTTAAAAGTGCGCTTGCTACGATTGCTTTTGTGTTGATTTTCATAATATTTACCTTTAAGTTTTTAAATTTGTGTTCCTGGTTTTTGTGTAGGACTTGTTCGTCCCGTTCTTGGTATTAGTAACGCAAGATTATTTTTTTTGGATTCAAAAACTTTCGAATTATTTAATGCTAGAAGCATAAAAATGCTGCAGAAACAGAGATTAAATTTACTGAATAAATAATATTTATTCTTATATTATTGATTTTACTCACTTAATTAGACAGAAACACTAATCTAAAAAAGTAATACAAAAATTTATTTACATCACTAAAAAAGATTTAAATTAATTTAAGGTTTTAATCAGAATACAGAATTCTAAAATAAGACGACTACAAATTAACCATAAATTACTGAATTTTTTGCATATGTTTTTATTAATTTTGAGCAAAAATTGGTTTATAAATAAGTATCAATAAATGTAACTTTAAAGAAACTAGAAAAGGCGGGAATATCTTTTTGAAATTGATTTAATCATTGAACATTAAAAAGGACACCCCCCTACTTTCTGTCCTTTTATTCTAACCACATCCTCATAAATAAAATTCAAATTAACCTTGGTCAACCATAGTAAAATACTTCACCAAATTTTCTTTAAGTTGAAACATCTCTTTATTAAACTGATCTTTCT
>JBALXO010000153.1:0-5666 GCA_036960615.1 Cocleimonas sp.
GTTTTCGATCAAAGATTAATCAATATCATCAGCAGATCTAACTTGCATACCGATTGGGATAGCATTGGCTGGCGTGGCGTTATTTTAGACAATGGTATTGTTGCTTTAGATCCTGAAGGTAATATTAGCGAAATTAATTATCATTCGCCTCGCGAACAGGCTTTAATCAATAAGGTTAGCCCACGAACATTATCAAGTAATGTTGGCAAAGGTCGCCGTGCATTACATCGAAGTGTGACTAACTTTAATCAAGCAGTGGTAGAGTTGACGACGCCGCGCTTTCATATTCGTGTAGATGATGTGGGTCAAGGCCACTTGCGTTATGCATCATGGCCGATCAATAAAAGCACTTCAGATGCGCCAGATTTAATTTTAAACAATGGCCGCTTAGAACAAAGTAGTGGACGTAATCAGAGTTTTGTTTTTGATAATGGTAACTATAGCTACCGATTGAACATTAATTCTGTAGATCTTGGTGCAAGAGCTACAGGTAGTTTGGAAGTTTTGAAAGCAGGGGAATTTTGGATTCGTGAAGTTGCTACCAAGGTTATTCGACGCTAGCCAAACAAGTAAAAAGTAGGGGGGATGTTTTAATTCTTCTTTACTAAGTATTTGGAGGATAATGATAATGAACAGAACGTTGAGTTCGACTTTATTATTGAGCACCATTTTATTATTATCTGCTTGTTCTAGTCTAGGCAGCAACTCTAAAACATCCATTACTACCGATATTCAAAAACTCAAGTTTTCTAGCCCTAGTGCGCAACAACGAGTCATTATCTATAACCATGGTATCAGTCGACCCCAATTAGTTGAACCTTGTTTTCTATCTTATAACCAACCACCAAGATCATTGAATGCCTTACGTGATAACAACACTCTGGTTTATCGGCTCTGCTCCACATCGACCGAAGCCCCAGTGATAACTTCAGCGGGTAAACAAGTCTATTTACGCAAAGTAGAAATTAACTATGCCATTGATTCCTTTCTTGCACGGGGTATCAAACCTAAGCATTTATTCTTAGCGGGACATTCTAACGGTGGCTGGACTTCATTAATGATGATGCGAGATGTAAATAAGCGCTTTAACGGAGTGATTGCTTATGCGCCAGAATTTGCTGGCAGACGTGATGAGACTATCATTGTGCCGTGGTGGAGAAAGTTAGTTAGACCTAGACAGATAAAAGATATGCTAAGCGCACCTACAATGGATGCTTTAATATTTGCTTACGAAAACGATGCATATAATCGTCCGCAGGATTTGCAATTTCTTACTAATAAATATCCATTAAATAATAATAGTGGTGTTGATTTAGTTTCGTACAGCTGTGGCCTTCAAAATGCTCATTTGACCTATAGAAGTGATTGTCGATTGACTGATACAACGAGGCGTATTAGAACCTTTGTAAGAAAACAGATTGAGACTTGGGAAAAATAAGATATCGAATAACGAGTAAAAAATGCTTAGATATAGTATTTGTTAAAACACTATATTGAAAAAGACACTCCCCACCTTTTAAGCCATTTCAATCTTTCTATGTGCTTAAAATCACTTAAAAGAAAACTGTAATAAAATCACCATTGCCAAGCTAAACAATAATAATTTCAATAGCTTAATGTAGACCTCACTGTTTATTTTCTTATTGATTTGAATTCCTACTGTGATTGCAATCGCACTAACTACAAACATCATCGATGAAATGGATAATTCATTTAAAGTAAATTTAGCGCTAAAGGTGAATAAACAAATTTGTGTAATCTTTCCAAATAAAAAGCAAATATTGGAAGCTTGGATAATATCTCGTTTTGACTTTTTTAATTCTAAAGAATAAATAATCAGCACCGGAGCCATGACATTCGTCAAACCCCCTAAAAGGCCAGCGCTCAAACCAAAAATTAGTTTGGCTGACCGAGGATAGTTCATTATCCAAGGTATATTTAGTTTTACATGGTCACTAACTAAATAAACTAAAATAGCAAAGGCTAGTAATACTTTAAACAGTTCTGAATTACTGTAAATAAGAATTACAGTACCAACAACGGTGCCTAATAGGGCGTATATCGCTAATAAGTAATTGCGTTTGAATGCATCTATAAATCCTTGAAGTTTATAGTTAGCTTCACTTGTAACAGTGACTAGATTAATCATAAGTGTTGGAATAAGCGTAATAATTATTGCGCTTTGAATATCCATGGTTAACGCTAGCAAAGGCGTGGCAATCATTGGAAAACCAAAACCTATACTGCCGTGTACTAAAGCAGCAAGAAAAAAAATTCCTGCACTGATTATGATAATGTCAAAAGTGAACAGCATTCTATGAGAATAGGCTATTTAGAAATAAAATATATAGTAAATATTAATCGATAATGTAGCTCTAACTAATCACTATAAATATAAAAATTACGAATACAGGTTCAATGTTTTTATTATACTTTTTAAATATTTATATAATATTACTTTAGACTTCCCTTGTTCATTAATAATTAGATTAATGCCACTGTATGTAGGCCTTATTGGTTAAACAATCATATTCAGTAACAAGATAGAATTGACGAACAATAACAAATTTGGGAGACTTGGTTTCATATAATTATATGCTGTACAATATTAATTATTGCATAAACAGCTAAAATCATTTGCGCTTATTTGTAATGATCTGACTTTAAAAATATGTATAAATATTGTTTGTTTAATAATTAAACCAAACCCCTTACTAATGGTTGTTTAAAAATAAATGACAACTCTTTAGTTATTTTTGATAATGAGTAAACTAATGTCAAACGGCGATACTAAAAATCCAAACCCGTTTCATCAGGGTGAAAGCTATATACAGGCTCGTGCCGGTGCTAGTAAAGAATTAGTTGCAATGGCGAACCAAGCTATTACAGACTTTATGCCCAATCAGCACCAAACCTTCTTTAAGATGTTACCTATGATATTTATTGGCGCTAAAGATAAGCATCAAGATGTTTGGGCTAGTATTTTAATAGGTAAACCTGGTTTTATTCAGATTAACGACGAACATAGTTTTACAATCAATAGTCAATTTATGGATATCGACCCATTAGTAGTTGACCTGAAAGTTGGTGATGAGATGGGTTTTCTAGGAATCCAGTTTGAAACGCGTCGCAGAAACAGAGTAAGTGCGTTGATTACTGAAGTAACAACCTCACATATCACACTCAAAATTAAACAGTGTTATGGTAATTGCCCTAAGTACATTCAACGTCGTCAAGGCAAGATGACTAAACCAGAAGTTGCACCTGAATCAATTGCTTTTGATAGCTTTGATAAAAGTATGACACGCTTTATTCATTCTGTTGATAGCTTGTTTATTGCAAGCCAATATATTGATGGTGATGAAGACTTAAATAGAGGCGTTGATTCATCCCACCGTGGTGGCATGCCAGGTTTTGTAAATATTCCTAATAACAAAACCTTGTTAATACCTGATTATATGGGCAATTTTTTTTTTAACACCATTGGAAATATTTCATTAAACTCAAAAGTGGGCATTCATTTCTTAGATTATGAAAATGGCCATCGCGTCATGTTAACCGGTACTGCCGAAGTCATTTGGGCAGAAGACAACGATATACCTTTCGATGGTGTTGATAGAATGATCCGTTTTACTTTGAAACACGGTTATCATCTAAAAAATAGTTTTCCTTTTGAATGGAAATTTAAAGGCTATTCACCTTTTTCTAGAGCATATTCTGGTGAAGATATACTCTTTTAAAAAAATGAAGTATTGCAGTAATACCTCATTTTAATGTTCTCATTATTTCAATGCGCAAGGGTATCAGTTTCAAAATGATTAATTTCATCATCAGGAGTTTGACGTTCAGTTTTACCGCTATAACGGCTGATTGCATAATTTTTGCTTAAGATTTCAGGCTCTTTCCCGCAAACAATATCAGTGCAAACGCGTGCCGAACCAAAACTCATTGTCCAACCTAATGTACCGTGTCCAGTATTTAAAAATAGGTTTGAAATATCCGTCTTACCAATAATCGGTGTTCCGTCTGGTGTCATTGGGCGTAAACCACACCAAATATTATCTTCAGTTAGATCTGTACCATTTGGGAATAGGTTGGATATCACATGACGCATGGTATTACGTTGTTTCTCACCAATAGTTAAGTCATATCCTGTCAATTCAGCTACACCTGCGATACGAATTCGATTGCCTAAGCGAGTTACTGCGACTTTATAAGTTTCATCCATGATGGTTGAAACTGGTGCTGCTTCTTCATTTATAACAGGTATGGTCAGTGAATAACCTTTTACAGGATAGACTGGACTATCAATGCCAACCTCTTTAAGTAATTTAGTCGAGTAACAACCCAATGCCATGATGTATTTGTCTGCAGTTAATTCACCTGCACTCGTAGCAACTGAAGTGATCTTACCTTCATTCATATTGAGTTTATCAATCGAGGTATCAAACTTGAAGTCCACTCCCATCTCCCGACATTTTTTCATTAGCTGAGTAGTTAGTTTAAAACAATCACCTGTCATATCATTGAGTAAACGCAAACCTCCAGTGATATCGTTTTTAACATCAGCAAGTCCAGGTTCTGCTGCAATGCAGCCTTCGGCGTCTAATAATTCATAAGGCACATTGTTTTCTTCTAGCACTGCGATGTCTTTAGCAGATGCCTTAAGTTGTGCTTCTGTTCTAAATATCTGCAAGGTACCTTTGCGCTCATGGTTATAATCGAACTCGATTTCTTTATCTAATTCTATTAAACACTGACGGCTGTATTCAGCTAGTCTCACCATGCGATCTTTATTAGTTCCGTAGGCTTTGGCATTACAATTAGCAAACATACGGGTGATAAATTTGATCTTATCCCAATCAGGTTTGAAGTTAACAATGAGTGGAGCATATTTACTAAGCATCCATTTAACGGCTTTTTGAGGTACACCCGGTGCAGCCCATGGTGATGAATACCCAGGAGAGATTTGACCTGCATTAGCAAAACTAGTTTCCATGCCTGCTGCAGATTGACGATCTATCACAGTAACTTGATGGCCTTCTTTAGCTAAGTAATACGCGTTTGTAACGCCTATAACACCACTGCCTAAAATGATTATATGCATGACTCTTACCTCAATAAATAGAGACAAAATTAATGTGTCTCAATAAATAGTAACAACCCAATAATCATAATATTCTTTAACGAAAATATTTTGCTGTATTTTAATTATTACCAGAATATAATAGGTATAAATCAATAAGTGCAGTAATAATTATGGCAAATGATAAAAAAGACCGTTTACTCGACCGTATCGATAGAAATATTTTACGGGAGTTGCAAAAGAACGCTCGGCTTTCTTATGTAGAGTTGGCAGATAAAGTAGGACTGAGTACTTCACCGTGTTTAGAAAGGGTTAAACGCCTTGAAAGCGGAGGCTGGATAGAAAGCTACAATGCCAAACTATCAGCTTCTAAACTACAAGCCTCTTTATTAGTTTTTGTTGAGATTAGCCTCAATTACAATTCTGGCGATGTATTTAATGAGTTTCGTATAGCGGTTGCCCGTTGGCCTGAAATTCAAGAATGTCATTTGGTGTCAGGTGATTTTGACTATTTATTGAAAATCCGTATTGCAGACATGGTCGCTTATCGTGATTTATTGGGACAGATTGTATTGGAATT
>JBALXO010000154.1:0-841 GCA_036960615.1 Cocleimonas sp.
ATCACCCCATGTAAAAGCGGCTAAACAGCTTGGTGAAATTTTAGGCGACGTCAAGGTTACTCGAAAAGGTCAACAAATCCGCTACATCATGACTCTTACTGGTGCTCAAGCCATTGAAGCAAAACCGCAAAATATTGATTATGAATATTACATTAGCAAACAAATTAAACCCATCGCAGAGCCTATTTTGCAACTGTGTGGATATAGCTTTGACTCACTGGTAAATAATCAACTCATATTGCTTTAAGTTTACTGACCTAAGCCTTTTTTTGTGTCCTGTAACGCTAGATGAAATGAGGTGTCTTTTTTATATTAATTAACAATTTATTAAGTACAAGGGGTTAAGCATCGTTTGATAGCTGAAACCTGACTACCTAAAGTCATGATAGATCCCCTCCCACACAAAATGTTAAACAACTGCTTACCTATCCCCATTTAGTAACCGTTAACATTTTTATGTTTGCCATAATAATAAAAAAATATCGATTTCGACGAAATCGTAAAGCAAAACATAATGTTAAGTTTTTGGTTTGGATTTGGCTATTTATTTACTTCGAACAAGGATAGCTTCAAGTAATTGTTTAAATTGATAAAAAAAACTCTCTGTTCATATTTGTTAACAACATTAGCCATTACATTTGATTAACTTTTGTGCTTACAGTATTTCAAATGTTGATTAGTTGTTTTAAATGTGATTTTATTGTGCCTGTAATTGAGTGCTTGTAATCAGTTAGTTGCAATTATCATTCAATAGACACCCAAAATGTTCGTCAATATTATAAGAAATACATAAAAGTCCAGGGAGATAGACAATGCATAAGAACGTATTAGCTAAATCAGT
>JBALXO010000154.1:851-5586 GCA_036960615.1 Cocleimonas sp.
CGCTGCACCAGTAGCTTTTGCTGCTGAAGATGGCGCAAAAGTAGAACGTATCGAAGTAACTGGTTCACGTATTAAGAGAACAGACTTAGAAACTGCAAGTCCAATTACAGTATTTTCTTCTGCTGACATCGCCGCAAGTGGTGTATCAACAATGGAAGATTTTATTCAGACTATTCCTGCCATCAACGGCGGTGCAGAAGGTTCTACGGTTAACAACGGTAGTCGTGGCTTTGCAACGGCTTCTCTTCGTGGTTTGGGTTCTGGTCGTACGCTTGTATTGATTAACGGTCGCCGTTTTGCTTCTGGTGATTTGAACTCAATCCCAACAGCTTATGTAGAACGAGTAGAAGTATTACGTGATGGTGCATCAACAATTTATGGTTCTGACGCTATTGCTGGTGTAATTAACTTCATTACTAAAAAAGATTTTGAAGGTATTGAATTTCAAGTTCAATATGATGAAACTTCAGAAGGTGATGGTGAGAAAACTTTACTTTCCATGACTACTGGTGCATCTACCGATAAAGGTAATGTTGTCCTTTCTCTACAATACACCGATCGTAAAACAATTTATCAAGGTGATCGTTCATTCTCAGATTGTCCTATCTTCGAACGTGGTGGTCTAAAGATTTGTGGTGGTTCCGGTACAATTCCTTATGGTCAATTCTTCGCAGATAGTTTAGACGGCGGACAGGTTGTAGATCCACAAACTGGTCTTGTTCGTCCGTTTGACCAAGCTGTTGACGGCTACAACTATGCAACCACAAGTTACATGGTCACACCTCAAGAAGTATTCAGCATTAACGGCGCTGGCCGTTATGAATTAACTGATAACGTTAGCGCTTTCTTAGAAGGTGGTTTTACTAACCGTAAATCAGATCAGCTATTGGCGCCAGAAGGTACTTTCTGGGGACCAACTATGCCAGCAAGCAACCCTTATAATCCTTTAGGGGAAGATCTTATTGTTGTACGTCGTTTAGCTGAAAGTGGTGGACGAGCATTTACCCAAGATTTCTCTGATTACCGTATGGTATTTGGTTTTGATGGTACTGTTTTTGATACATTTGATTGGGACTTATCATATAACTTTGCTCGATTTATTGATGCCCGTTTAGATGAAGGTCGTGTAAACCCAACTCGTATTGAGGCATTACTTGATCCAGCTTTATGTGATGCAGATGCCGGTTGTCCAGAAGTTTGGAATATTCTTGAAGCAGGAACATTAACTCCTGAAATGATCAATTATGCGTTTGTACCTAACTCTCCTATTGTACGAGGTGAAACTCGTCAGTTATTAGGTAACATATCTGGTGGTTTAGGTTTCGAATTGCCTGGTGGTGAAGTAATGTTTGCTGCTGGTTTTGAAAAACGTTGGGAAGAGTATCAAAGTGTACCGGATGGTGCAGCTTCAATTGGTCAAATCTATAGTGTTGCTGGTGAAGCTACTGAGGGTGAAATCTCTGTAGAAGAAGTTTACGCTGAAGTTAGTTTACCTATTTTAGAAGGTCTACCTTTTGCTGAATCATTACGTGTAACCGCGGCGATACGTTACTCTGAATTTGATTTCGTGGATGATTCTGCTACTAATACAAAGTTTGGCGTTGAATGGGTACCAGTAGATGGCCTATTAATTCGTGCAACTCAAGCAACAGGCTTTAGAGCACCTGGTATCACTGAGTTGTTTTCACCACAAGCAGAAACAAACTTAGCTTATAACGAGCCATGTACTAATTATGGAACAACAGGTACTCAAAATGCGATAGTTAAAGCTAACTGTGCTGCTGAAGGTCTACCGGGGAACTTCCAGTTATCATCTAACCAGTCTAGTTCTGTCGTTGGTGGTAATCCAGACCTTGAGCCTGAAGAGTCTGATAGCTTTACAGCAGGTTTTGTGTATAGCCATGATATTGGTATCAGTGTAAGTGTAGACTACTTTGATATTGAAATTACGAATGGTATCGGTACTGCAGGTACAGATAACGTAGTCAGTAGTTGTTGGAACAGCGCGAACTTCTCGAGTCCATTATGTGACTTGATCAAAGGCCCTAGCTTAACGGGTGATGCTCCAAACCCAACTTCACCATACCGAACTGCATTAGGCCCTGTAGCCGGTGTGTTATTGACTAATGCAAATTTATCAACGTTTGAAACAAGTGGTTATGATTTTGACGTGTCATACAACACAGACATCGGAGCAGGTAGCTTTTCGGCAGTATTAAATGGTACTTATTTAGATAAGTATAACTATACTCCTTTTGCTGGTAGTGAAGTAGTTGAAGCGGCTGGTAAAGTTGCAGCGGATCAATGGGAAACCACTCTGGCAGTATTCTCTAAGTTAAAAACTAACTTAACGCTAAGTTATGCAATGGATGATTGGACTGTTTCATGGCAGTCACGTTATCAGTCTGAAGGCGAAGACTTTTTCGCAAGTGCTGACAACTTAGATAACACCGCTGATGACATTTTCTATCATGATGTTCAAGGTACATACTATGTACTAGAGAATACCTCTCTAACTGTGGGTATTAAGAACTTGTTTGATCAAGACGCCCCATACATTACTAACAACCAAGATATGAATACGATTCCATCTTCATATGATACTGCTGGTCAGTACTGGTATGCCAAAGTAAATGTTAAGTTTTAGATTGTAGCATTGGATAAAAAAGCCAGCATTAGCTGGCTTTTTTTATGTAAGGAGAATAATTTGAATAAGATATTGTCTGAGCTATCTAATTTTTATAAAATTGGTCATTTTGATGAAATTATAAAGCTGATTCAGGAAAACCCTCAGCTTTTACGAGATATTAAAATAGCAAACTTACTGGCTGTTGCTTATCGTCGAATAGGAAAGTTTGAGCAAAGTCAAAAATGCTTTCAATCCATTATTTCGGCTTCAAAACTTCCTGGTGTTTGCGTTTCCTATGCAATGCTTTTATCTGATATGAAACAATTTGAAAAATCGTGCGAACTTCTAGAAGATGCAATTAAATTAGATAGCGGTTATTTCGATGCTTTTTTAAACTTAGGTATTGTCGCTACGAAAAAGGGCGATCAAAGAAAGGCATTAAATGCTTATAAAAAAGCCCACCAACTGAAACCTCAGCACTTCGGTGCATCTTTAGGTCTTATTCAATCATTAATCGTTATGGAGGATCTCAGTAGTGCTCTAGACCTGTGTGAAGAGTCTAAGTTTGACAAGCCAAAGCAATTATCTTTGGCATTACTCACAATAAAAATAAAGCTTAAGCAGTTTAGATTAGTAGAGGCTGAAAAGGATTTATCAGCGCTGATAAAAATTTATCCATCAAGTTTGGATATTAGACTACTTATGGCTAGGTTGATGTTGCAAAAGGGGGATGTTGTAGAAAGCACTAAATATCTTAAAAGCTTAAACTCGGAAAGTCCGTGTGACACTGAAGTACAAACATTATTATTTGAATGTCTAATTTCGAGTAAAGCACAAAACCCGTTTGAGTTCTATGAGCTAGCTTGTCAAAAAGAAGTCAATAAATCTCTAATTACTGACTATTTTTTTAAGCTAATGAAGTTAAAAGATTTTTATGCTGCGCAAAAGTTAATGGAAACTAATAATCTACTGTTCAGTGGGGATGATACTTTTCCAGTTTTAATGTCTATGGTTTATAGAGAGATGAACTCTTTTGACAAAGCGTTTGAGCAGCTCAATAAAATTGATACAAAGAGTACCTCATACCATTCTGCTCTCTATGAGAAAGTTATAATGTTGCTATGTGATAAGCAGTATGAAGATGCATATAATGGTGTTCTGGAAGGTATAGAGCTTGTACCTGAATCAAGCAGGTGGAAATCATTAGAGTATACATGCCTTAAACATTTTCCTTCCGTTAATGCTATAGATCTTACAGAAAAGATCTGGATCACTGATAATCTTCTGAAGCCTGAACTATTAAAAGAGTTAAAGTTGTATCTATTATCTCTTCATGAAATTAAGAATGAATTTATCATGCAGTCAATTCGTGATGGTAGCCAAACAGAAGGCAACTTATTCCATCGCAATGTTTCTATTTTGAATAAAGTTAAAACATTGTTCATGGAAGCATTACAAATGAGTTGTGAGAAAAGAGGCCTCCCATATTCTGGGATTCTCAATGGTGCATGGTCGATTTTAATGAATGAAGGTGGAAAACATGTTAATCATATTCATTCAGAAGGTACTTATTCGGCATGTTTTTATGTTTCAATACCGAATGTGTGCAAAGAACAGGGTAATGGTTGGTTTAAATGCGGGGGGGCTAACATTAGCCAGGCTTTTATAGATGATGATGATTACTATATTGAACCGATGGAAAATCGGTTGGTTATTTTTCCTTCACACTTAACTCACGGAACGAATCTACTTTCAGGCACTGAACAAAGACTGACATTAGCTTTCGATTATAAAGTTATTTGAACATGCAAGCGTCATTGATTTATCATTTAAAATATCCACACTAGTTGTTAGTTATTTATTATTGATTGTTAAGAATAAAAAATGAAAAAATTTCGTGTGAAAAGTCGTGTAAAATATATTCGAATATAAAATGCTATGGATTGATAGAAAACATGTAGTAAATACACTAAATGTGATACCGATTAATCTATTGATTTTTAATAGATTTTTAATCCTGCATGACACTTAAATACGACCTGTTTATGTTGAAGACGTTTGATTATTAACCCTTCGTCAACATTGACCGCTTTAACTGTTCTTTCC
>JBALXO010000155.1:0-1367 GCA_036960615.1 Cocleimonas sp.
TAAGGCAAGTCAACGTTTCTGAATATGCAAAGACCAATAGCACTCACTATTTGAATCAATATTATGGCACTAAAAATGACTGAATCACTCATAACTATCAACCAACGTTATAAAAGCTCTACCCGTATTGATGGTGATAGCGAAGATTTACGGTCCTTTATTGATGATTTTATTCTTCATGGTACCGCCGTTAATGTGCTTGATACCGTCAGTCGCGAATACGATGCTAATGCACAAAGGGTATATACCATTACAGGGCCTTATGGCTCAGGTAAATCTACCGTCGCGTTGTTTTTATCATGTTTATTGTCTACTGATGCTCAGTTACGCGATTACGCTACTGAAAAGTTACAATCATCGCCGATCCTCTCGGCTGAATTTCAGAAACGATTTGCAATCAACATTGGTTGGAAAACAGTTAAACATGTTTGTGGTTTAGAATCGCCAGCAAACAGTATTTTACTAAGTTTGTATATTGCACTTGGTATAACTCACGATGTGAATAAAATTACAGACTTAAATGATGATGAATGTCTTTCTGAAATTAAACAGGTTCTTTCTTCAACACAAGGCAATGATGATGGCGTATTAATTTTACTAGATGAAATGGGTAAGGCTTTAGATTATCAATCACGCGCTAATAAAGATTTGCATTTATTTCAAGCATTAGCTGACGTAGTACAACAAGCTAGTCGTCCTGTGTTGATGATAGGTTTCTTACACCAAGCTTTTTCTGATTACGCTAAAAATAAAGATGCAAAAACGCAGCAAGAATGGAGCAAAGTTCAGGGACGCTATCGAGATCTAAGTTTTAATCCATCAATTGACGAATCATTAATCCTCGTTGGTGACTCCATATCTCGCTCAGCAGAAATTTCATCAAAAATAGAAAACAAGTATGCAAAGTTAGTCAATGTTGTCAGTAGTGCTTTTGCTAGTCAACATCGAAATGTTGATGCATTAACCAATACTCTACCACTTGATCCTATCGTTAGTTTACTTCTAGGCCCTGTTTCAAGACGCCGTTTTTCACAAAATGAGCGTAGCTTATTTGGTTTCCTCGCATCACATGAAAAGTTTGGTTTTCGTGAGTTCCTAGAAGATAACTATAAACAACCTCAAGATGACTTGGTTTTATACAGACCAGAAATGTATTGGGATTATCTCCATCATAACTTACATCACCTTATTGTTACGTCTCATGATAGTAAAGCATGGTTAGAGGGTTGTGATGCTATATATCGTGCGGAACAAAAAGGTAGTGATCTACATGTTTCAATAACCAAAGTTATTGCACTACTAACTATTTTTGGATTTCATCATCAGCTTCATGCAAAGAAAGATTTCATAAAACACTATTTTGTGTC
>JBALXO010000155.1:1467-5546 GCA_036960615.1 Cocleimonas sp.
ATCATCTTTGCACAACAAAATGTAGAAAATGAACTGCAACATATCTACAAAAATGCACAGTGGACGCATTGGAATAATCCATTACCCCCCTCATCTCCACTTACTTCATTGGCGTCTGTGATTGCAGAAGAAATCTATCACAAAGCACCAATTGTAATTAATGAGTTAGTTAACCGCTCTAAACCTTCTGGTAGTGCAAACAGTGCCATTCGTAAATTGATGAATGCAATGTTTGTAAATGGGGATCAAAAAGATTTAGGCTTCGATGAAAATAGCTTCCCTCCAGAGAAAGGCTTATATCTATCGTGTTTAAAGAGCAAGGGTTGGCATAATTATACTCCTGAGGGTTATTTATTCCCCAAAACATGGAGTAAAGAAACCATAGATGCTAATCCAAAGATGTATGCACTTTGGCAAGATGGTTTTGCTTTTATAAAAGATAATTCAACCACAGCACATGTATCCATCGCACAATTATATGAACGTTGGATGTTGCCACCTTTTGGCTTAACAACCGGGCTTTGTCGTATCTATGGATTAGCGCTGTTAAAGTCGCTTGAAGGACAAATTGCCTTTTATGATTGGGATTCTACAAATCAGTTTATTTTTATTCCTGAATTAGATGAGGAACTGGTTAATAAAATCTATAAGCACCCACATGAAGCTGCGGTACGATACTTTGAAATATCTGATATTCAGAGTCATTTGTTAGACAATTTAGCTCAAGCTACAATCGGAAATGCTAAGACTGATAGTGCTATTTTGAATATAGCAAAACACATTGTTGGAATAGTCCATAAGCTACCATCTTGGGTTAAAAAAACTAGTGGAGAGAGCTTTAGTGGTAGCCGACAATATGGATTAACTAAAGAAGCAAGAGACTTTAGAAACAAAGTCATTGGCGCTAGCGATCCTTTTAAACTTATCTTAGAAGATTTGCCTGCTGTGTTTGGTTTTGACAAAAACGACCCTGCTTTAGAAGATCAATTGGGTTATAAACTGAGAACTGCAATTGAAGATTTAAGCGCTCAAAATGATATTTTATATAATGGATTCAAACAAATAATCATTGATACGTTAGGTGAAGAATTTAATAACAATCTCAAAACTCGTTGTAAATTTGTTGAGGGCATAGCCAAGCGACCTAATGTCAAAGAGCTCGCTAAACGAATAGGTCAATGCATTAATAATCCGAGTAAATTTGAATTTGTTATTAATCTTGCAACGGGTGCTCCTGAACGTAATTGGACCGACAAACATCTTCGTAACGGCTTAGATGAATTGCAAAATTTATGTGTTCAATTCAGACGTATTGAGTCATTTGGTAATTTACAAACCAAAGGTAGTTCAAAACCTCTGGCATTCATCACTACCAATAGTGAAGGTAAGCATCAAGAATTTGGTGGATTTATACAGTACGATTTAGAAATGGATAGCGACGTTTTGCAAGTTGTAGAAAAAATAAAGTCGTCTTTCTCTGATTTATCTAAAGAGAAACAATTGGCCGCTTTAACTAACATGCTAACAAATTTGATGGAACAAAGTGAAAGCGTAACAGAGGTTGTTAATGACTGAAAAAGTTAAACATGTTCTAGGGTTGTCTGGCGGCAAAGACAGTAGCGCCTTAGCATTATTTGTCAAAGAAACGTATCCCGAATTAGAAGTTGAATACTTCTTTACTGATACCGGCTACGAGCTACCAGAAACCAACGAGTTTATTGATAAACTTGAAGAAAAACTGGGTTATATTCACCGTTTAAATGCACGATCATTAAACAATATTGAAGGTCGTGGCGAAAAAGACTTTGCACACTTGCTAAAAGAGCACGGTAACTACCTGCCCTCACAACGTGATCGCTGGTGTACCGTGCAAATGAAACTAAAACCATTTGAACAATGGTTAGATAGTTTTATTCGTGACGGTTATAAGATTAAAAACTATGTCGGAATCCGAGCTGACGAGCCAGAAAGAACGGGATACATGACCATAGAGAAACCTATTGAGTCTGTATTCCCTTTCAGAAAACATGGCATTGTTAGAAGTGATATTGAAAATATCCTTCAACGTAATGGGTTAGATCTTCCGGAATATTACAAGTGGCGTTCACGTTCAGGTTGTACTTTTTGCTTCTATCAGCGAAAAATTGAATGGGTAAAGCTGATGGAAAAGCACCCTACTTTATTTGAAGAAGCGAAAGCTTTTGAGAAAGGTGATGATAGTAATAGTACTACCGGTGAGCGCTTTTATTGGATGGGCCAAGGTCAACCTCTTGAAACTTTAGAAGATCCAGAAGTACAAAAACGCATCATTGAAAACCATGAGAAAAAAGTTGCTCGTTTTAATAAAAAGAAACGTAGCAATGCTTTATTAGGTGATTTTGGTGGTGTATGTGATTTTGGGGAACTAGACGACATATACGATGAAGCCGAAGGTGGTGGAGCTTGTGTCACCTGCTACAAATAAATAAAAAGCGACTATCTAGTCGCTTTTTTTACAGCTTTAATAAATGTATCGATTTGTTCAAACGTCACATCAAGTGGAAAACTAAGTCTAATAGTATCTTCAGCTTGTTCACGCGTTAAACCTAAAGATGTTAATACATGTGAAGCTTCGATTTCTTTTGAAGAACAAGCTGAGCCTTGTGCTAGGCTAAGTTTTTGATCATTATCGCGGATCATTAACGCTACGTTGGTATTCAATAATGTTAAGGATAAACAATGAGGTAAGATTTTAGTTCGACCATTTATTTTAAAGCCAATCCCTTCATTAGTGAGCCCTTCAATTAAGTACTCTTTTGTGCACAGTTCAGAAAACAATTGATAATATTTCGGGAAAAAATCAATAGCGGTGCCATAACCGATAATCAACGGCGCAGCAATTGTTCCTCCCCTTAAGCCTTGCTCTTGACCAGCGCCATGAATAACCGGCAAAAGCTTTCTATGGCGTAAATCTCGTATGTAGATCGCACCAATGCCTTTTGGACCACCGACTTTGTGAGCGGAAAATGACATGACATCTATATTAAGATCATCGACATCGATCTCTGTTTTGCCATAACTCTGCGCTGCATCTGAGTGGAATATAACTTTGTTTTCAGAACACAATTTACCAATTTCACCAATCGGATTAATTGTTCCTAATTCATTATTAACGTGCATGATTGACACTAGAGCCGTTTTTTCGTTAATAGCATCCTTGACATCATTCGGACAAATAATGCCATCCACATTAGGTTTAATATAAGTGACTTCAAAACCAATCGATTTAAAATAATCACATATCGCTAATACACACTTGTGCTCAATTGTGGAGGTGATTATATGGTTTTTGCCTGCAGGGATGTCACCACTTAACAGTAAGCTTTTAAAAGCGATGTTATTTGATTCTGTTGCGCCACTGGTAAACACAATTTCACTTGGGTAAGCACCGATTGAATCCGCTAGTTTTTCTCTTACTTGATCAATTTCCTTCTGGACAATAGACCCCATCAAATGACTGGATGCTGAATTTGCATAAAATGTCTCAAACGCATTCATCAGAGAAATTTTAACTTCAGGCAATAGAGGATATGAGGCTGCGGTATCAAAGTAGATCATAAGAGAATTTATCGGTAAATTATTTGTTCAAATATTAACACATGTTGAACTCTAGGATTATGATAAATTTAATAAAACATATAAATCCACCAGCATAATTTTGGTGTTTCTTATATTGAAAAACCATCATCCGCTTTGCTTATCAAACTCTATACCTAAAGATTCAAAATATTCCATCATCGCTTGATATATTTCATGGCAGTGCTCCGCGCCAGAATAAGCGCCATGTTTAGCAAGTGCCGAGTCAATGGTGCTTTTGACTAAGTATGGATTGGAGATACTGGCATAATCCTGCGAATACATTTCAATGCAGGCTTCAACCGAAAGGCGCGTACCATCATTTAGGTAGGTTTGCCAAAGTAATGGCAGCGTTTATGTTTATCGAGTGAGATGGAGCGACGCACATAGCCGTGCGGTTCTTTGCAGTAGCAACTCTATGAATGGCGGTAAGAATCAAATTAGTGATGGTGATTTACTGTTAT
>JBALXO010000011.1:0-4882 GCA_036960615.1 Cocleimonas sp.
ACTTATGCAAAGCTAGACTGTTGTTAATCATTCTGTAGCTTATACAAATCAGCAAACACACTCTAATTAAGGTATTTGATAACTTGACCACCAAGTAATAGACTTTAAACGAATACAAACTACGAGGTCACTAATATGAAATTAACAAAACACTCACTTGTTTTTACGGCTGCACTGGCAACCACTTTATTGTCAACATCATCAGCTATGGCAGCTGATGTAAAAGTTACACCACTGGGCAGTATGGATGGAGAATTCTGCCAGTTAGATCGCGCGATGATCTTTGAAGACCCTGATGGAACGCGATTATTGTACGACGCAGGTCGCACGGTTGCAGGTCCTGAAGATAAACGCTTAGGTAAAATCGATGCGGTCTTAGTCAGCCATATGCACGGCGATCATGTTGGAGATAAGCATATTAGCGCATCGGGAAAAGGAGCTTGTGGTGATACTAAGTTTCCTGTGAATGCACTTCCGCATACTAATTCGGTGAGTATCGCGCACGCTAAAGGTGCAAAGATAATCACAGGTAGTGAAATGCCTAAATTCTTTGCTACAAAATTGAAAGCGCTGGGTGGCGATCCTAAGAATTCGCAGTTAGTGCGTTTTGGCGCATCTCGTAAAGTCGGTGGCATAACTATTACCACGGTTCCAGCAGCTCATTCTAATGGTATCTCTGGCCATATGATTGGTGGCGATCTTGGTAAAATGCTAAATGCATCAGGATTAACTGCTTACGCTGGTCCACCCACTGGATATGTTCTGACTTTCTCGAATGGTTTAGTGGCTTATCTTTCGGGTGACACAGGGATTACCGCAGAGCAAAAAACTGTTGTGGGTGATCACTACAAGGCGAAATTGGTCGTTATTAATATTGGAGATACCTTTACTACTGGCCCTAAAGAAGCGGCTTGGGTTGTGAATGATCTAATCAAACCTGTATCAGTAATAGTATCTCATGCAAATCAGCCATCTACATCAGGCGGCAAGTTGATTGAAGGCACAAGAGCAGCTCAGTTTAAGAAGCTATCTAAGGCAGACGTTCATTTACCATTGAGCGGACGCACTATGTCTTTTGATGGAAAGGGGAAATGTACTAGCGGTTGTTAAGACGTTTGAAAAATTGTAAATAAAGCCAGTTTTCAATTGGCTTTATTTACAAAAAAATTCATAAGATTAGGGCTGATAAGAAAATTCGGACAGTTCAAAAACAAAAATTGAAGCTGGGGAATAAACAGACCTATAAATAGACATTATTTAACAACAAACCTGCTTTTGCCTTTCAAATGACACCCCCCACCTTTTGCCTGTTTAAACGAGTTTATAGCGCCTTCGAAACAATCTCAAAAACATCCCCACTCAATCCCTCAACAGCCTTAATCCTCTCCAACTGCAAACGCATCAACTCCGAACGCCCTTCTTCATACTGACGCCAGTTCATCAACGTACGCACTAATCTAGATGCAATTTGAGGATTAAACCCATCCAACTCAATCACTCTATCAGCTATAAACTCATAACCTGAACCATCAGCACCATGGAAGTTAACCGGATTGCCATTGGCGAATGCGCCTATCAAGGAACGCACTTTATTCGGGTTTTTCATATCGAATAATGGATGACCCATTAACTGTTTAATTTCACCTAATGCGCCCGGTAAGCTTGAGGTGGCTAGCATGACAAACCATTTATCCATGACTAGCGTATCGTGTTGCCACTTCTCTTCGAAATCGACAATTGCCATTTCGCGCTCTGGGCATTCGATACTGGCGAGGATACTTAGCGCTGCCAAGGTATCCGTCATGTTGCCGCCAGGTTGTAATGAGGTTTTAAACTGGTAATAGGTAAACTGACTGATAGCAGGATCGTTTAGTGTGCCGATGTAGTTTAGGCAGACGTTTTTAAGACGGCGTTTACCGATGCTTTCTGAATCGGGTGAATATGGACCTTTTGAGAGGTCATTTACGAGTTGGCCAAATAGGTTTTCTAATGGTCTGCGTAATCCCGAGCCGACGGTTTTTTGCATTAGCTCACGCACTTCGTGAATCGCTTCTGGATCGGCCTTTTCACCTTTGTATGCCATTGCCTCAGCAATGTCGTTTTCTGATGGTAACGTTAAGGCTTCGGCTTTTAAGCCATCATCTAATTTGTCATCAGTTAACACAACTTGAAACGCTTCAATTATTTTTACATCGATTCCGTACGCTTCACCTGCTGCTTTGCGCTCAAGCATATCTAACATTAGTGTTTTAGTAAGACGTTGGCTAGCTTCCCAACGGTTGAAAGAATCGGTGTCGTGACGCATCAAGAAGATCAATTCATCAACGCTGTAATCGTAATTCAGTTTAACTGGCGCAGAGAAATCTCTAAGTAGCGATGGTAATGGTTCGAATGGAATATTTTCGTAAGTGACGCTTTGTGTTTGTTGTGTCAACTGCACGGTTTCGCTAAGAATTTCTTTGCCACTTTCTTTGAGTAAACCGAGTTTAATCGGAATTAAATATGGTTGCTTTTGCTCTGCTTTGTTTTCTGGTGTATCAGTGAATACTTGAGTGAAGTTTAAGGTACAGGTATTTGCAACAGAATCGTGATCCATGGTTACGTCAACCGTTGGTGTTCCTGCTTGTGAATACCAGTTCTGCATTTGGCTTAAGTCTACGCCGTTTGCATCGGCCATTGCCGCAAGGAAGTCTTCGGTTGTAACTGCTTGACCGTCGTGACGGTCGAAGTATAAATCCATGCCTTTACGAAAACCGTCTTGGCCTAATAGTGTGTTGTACAAGCGTACGACTTCAGCACCTTTTTCGTACACGGTTAAGGTGTAGAAGTTGTTGATTTCCATAAACGCAGCAGGACGAATAGGATGTGCCATTGGACTGGCGTCTTCTGCGAACTGATGAGTACGTAACATACGAACGTCTTCAATGCGTTTTACCGCACGCGAGTGTAAATCGGCGGTGAATTCTTGATCACGGAAAACAGTTAGGCCTTCTTTTAAACTGAGTTGAAACCAATCACGACATGTGACGCGATTGCCCGTCCAGTTATGGAAGTATTCATGCCCTATTACGGCTTCGATATTAATGTAATCGTTGTCAGTTGCTGTTTCTGGGCTGGCAAACACGAGCTTAGAATTAAAGACATTGAGGCCTTTGTTTTCCATTGCGCCCATGTTGAAGTCATCGACTGCAACGATCATATAGATATCTAAATCATATTCTAGACCGAAACGTTCTTCGTCCCATTTCATCGCACGTTTTAGCGATTGCATGGCGTGATCGCATTTGTCGATATTGTGCGCTTCGGTGTAAATTTCTAGTTTTACGTCTTTGCCTGATGCTGTGGTGTAGTTATCGGTGACATGTTCTAAATCACCTGCCACTAATGCGAATAAGTAGGCTGGTTTTTTGAATGGGTCTTCCCATACGGCATAGTGTTTGCCTATATTAGCTTCACCTGAAATCTCACCTGAATCAATCAGATTACCATTAGATAACATCACCGGATATTTTTCTTTATCCGCACGAATTGTGGTGACGAATCTACCCATGACATCAGGACGATCTAAGAAGTAGGTGATTTTTCGGAATCCCTGCGCTTCACATTGAGTGCAGAAGTTACCGCTAGATTGGTATAAGCCTTCAAGAGATTTATTGTCTTGTGGGTAGATTTTGGTGGTGACTTCTAAGGTGAACTCATCTGCTAGATTTGTTAGCGTTAAACTCTCGTCATCGATTGAGTAATCACTATCTGCTAATTCATAATCATTCACACTGATCTTTTGCAGTTCTAGTTCGGCACCAAATAATTCAAGATCAGTTTCAGCCGCTTCAGCATTACGCTGGTATAAAACTGTTGAAGTAACAATCGCATGATCCTCAAACAGATCAAATTCTAGGTTTACAGTATCAATCCAGAATGCTGGTTGTTGATAGTCTTTGAGAAAAATGGTTTGTCCTGGACTGTGTTTCATAGTATTTTTTTCTTCAAGTAGAGGTTGATTTGAATCAATGTATCATCAAGCTGATAAGGTAATATAAGATGATAACGTATTATAAATCAGCTAACTTAACTATTCTTTAAAACCATCATGGATTTATGTTTTTAGACTAGCCATAAACCACAAAATCAAACCTAAAGTGAGGAAATGACATGAAGTTACTAAACCTAAAATCAGTGGTATCAACCAGTCTAATAATGACATTTTTTGTATCAGTTAATACTCCAGTATTTGCTGAAGATGAACAGCTGACTTATACAATAAAACGTTTATCTGGTGATGCGGCTCTTAAAGTTGCTCAAACAGCGATGTTGGAATGCCGCAAACTAGGTTATCAAGTCACTGCAACCGTGGTAGACAAAAATGGCATTGTTCAGTCTGTAGTTCGCGATACTTTAGCACCTCCTGTATCGATTGGTATTAGCAAAGACAAGGCTTACACTGCGGTAAATTTTAGTGTCGATACATCAGAGATGGCATCGCGAGCAAATACTCCGGTCGGCAGTATTGACGGTGTGCTGATGTCAGCTGGAGGAGTGAATGTGAATATTGGTGGCACAATCTACGGCGCAGTTGGGGTAAGCGGCGCACCTTCTGGTGAAACTGATGAAGCCTGTGCTAAAGCAGGGATAGAGGCAATCGCAGAAGATTTAGAAATGGCTGATTAAAGAATATATCGTTAGATAAAATACTAAGGAGTGATTAGCCCACAGGAGTAGTGTTAAAGCTAATCAATCCTTAGTAAACGTTACGACATAAAGTTTGGTTTCATGATTCCCTCATATAAAGTACTTAGAACCCCCTACGAGTTAAGTATCTTTAATCTTAGAAAACCAACTTTAACCCCTCACAACTTTACCCCATTAACATGGTGTAACTATT
>JBALXO010000011.1:4982-15253 GCA_036960615.1 Cocleimonas sp.
GTTTTGCTATCAACTCTTTTAATTTTTGCATTTCTACTTGGTCTGGTTGGTCTTCGTTTTTTCTTAAAAACACCGACGCTCTTCACTAATTGTTGCAGTCGTGAAAGTGCTTCGGCACGATTCCTTTCTTGAGTGCGATGGATTTGTGCCTTAATCACAATCACACCTTCTTTGGTGATGCGACTATCAGATAACTTTAATAACTCAGCTTTATAGAATTCAGGTAATGATGACTCGCTAATATCGAAACGCAAATGTATAGCTGACGAGACTTTATTCACATTCTGCCCGCCTGGTCCTTGCGCACGAATGGCGGTGAGCTCTATTTCATCATCAGGAATTGCTATGGCATTAGTTATTTGTAGCATAATTATTTACTGGGACTTAGTTACATTAATTAAGAAAATTAATACGCATTAATATCAGTGGGATAGGCTCGCTTTCACTAATTAAGCTTATATCAGAACCTTGCAGTTGATTGATAAACTTAGAGTTGATTTTAAAGCTAGCCGTTTTGATTTCATTATCACCTAAGGTTTGCAAGGGTTGACTGATTCCTTCAGCCACTTGTATATGTAAACGTGTTTTAACGCTGTCTTTAAAAGTGGCTTTTAATTCTACCTCGCAACCTTGATTATTATTAACATTACAACGGTTTTGACTAAGCTCATCATTCAAATCAAAACTAAACTGTTTCGCTTCTCGGGCAAAATATTCGTAGTCGATACCTTCAGGTAAATAGTAGCCTTGGTACCAATTATTTTCTGTTTTAGGCATACGCACTTTAATCGCAGGTTTATTTTCCACTTCTGTATTAATTAAACTTTCTGTTAGCCAGCGTCCGAATGATCTCACAGTGACTTTATCGCTGTTTTGATTAACGCAGGCAGTATCCATTTGATCAGCAAGTCGGTACGGTGCGATATAACGCTCCCCCATTAAAACAAATGCATCTGGCGTATCTTCGAGCTGTTTCCCCATGGTTAATGTTAGATATTTTAAAAACTCCTGTGTTTTATAATCTAGATGATTAATATCTCGTAAGTCAGTAGTAGACATGAAATTTCTGCGCATTTGTAACGTACGTAAAGAACTGATTAAAAACTGATAAGGATGATTTTTAACGGGCCCCTTATCAGCAATCACGTAATCTTTATTACCATAGAACTCATTTTCAGTGCCCCAGTAACGACCTTTGAGTTTACGCATATATTGTTCATCAACATCAAGGCGACAACTACCATCAGGCATAGTGGTGAAAACACTACCATAGACTTTATCGGTATAACTCATCCACCGTTCTATTGCTCCATCACGGTTCCCCAAGCCTTTATCTAAAGCATATTTAGCAATAGTTTTTAGGTTTTGGTTATATGGCTGTGAACCTTCACCGTAGGTAAATAAGGTTCCGATATTGGTAAAGGCGAGTTTATTTTTATACACACCAAAGGCATTCGCATAAAGATCGATGTTGGCAATCGTGGCTTGAGTGAATACCTCAGGATTAAAACCAAATTGGTTTTCCGCTTCTTGGCGTTCACTGGGTGACATCCAGAATTCACCCCAACCTTGTTTATTGCCATAATCGTTACACGAATCGCTTTCTTGACCGAATTCGCCATCAGCTAAACCAAGTTGTACTCCGATGATTTGTGGATTTGCAGCAAAGCGCTTGGCAAAATTTTGAATAAAGAGACGAGTTAAATCCATATAGGCTTTATCCCAATAAATTAAGGACTTATGCTTTGTTTGTCGTATTTTAGCTAAAGCCCACTTGGGTGCTTCACAGCTTGAGTTTATTTCTAATCGGATCAACGCTTGCTGCGGTGCGATGCGTTTTAGTTTAGCTTCTAGTTTTGAAAAATCGAATTGTCCTTGGCGTGGATTACTCTCATCCCAACGAACCATAATAAAGCGATTATTAACTACTTTAGGATTGTATCTGCCCCCAGTAATCAATCCTGAGTTTTTAGTTATTTGAGTATTTTTAGGTAATGACCAATCAAAACCTGCCGAAAAGTGGGGGGGTGTCTTTTCTATTAATCGATTTACAACCTTATTGTTAGCTTTAGTGTTTTTCAGCGGTTCTTTTTTCGAGTCCTCGATTGTGTTTTTATCCGCAGTTTTCAAATCATAAAAATACTCACCACCAAAAATAATGATGATAGAGAAAAATAAAAAAACGGTTATGTAAGATAAAATTTTCATTGTTTATTAAAGATGACCAGTAAGCGATATTAGAAGTGAAATATAACGCTTATTCAAACACTCTTGGTGAACTAAGTTTGAATTCTGTTTATGATGCTTGCCATTAATCATTAAAAACTACTGATCAACAATGACCAATAAAAAAGAGCATCCTTTTAAAAATAGTAAAATGCCATTGCCTATGAAACTGTATTTCATGGCCCTGTCTTTAACGTTTAAAATCTTGGAAGTAGTTTCACCAAAACTATCAGGCAAATTGGCTCTTCGTCTTTTTATGATACCACCGAATGCTCCACCTCCACGACGCGAGGGTAAGATTCGCGAAGAAGCAAAACTAAGCTATCGATCAATGAATAATCGAAATATTGCAGTACGTGTCTGGGATGACGAATCGACTAAAGAAAATGCACCTACCGTATTACTTTCACATGGCTGGGCTGGACGAACTTCACAATTCTTAGAGTTTATTGATCCTTTAGTTGCAGCAGGTTATCGAGTTGTAGGCGCTGATATACCCGCACATGGTGATTCATCTGGTAAACACACTAATATGTTAGACGCCACGCAGGTTTTGTCTACTATTGCGAAAGAGTTTGGACCATTAGAAGCCATTATTGGGCATTCGTTCGGAACCGGAACGATATTATTAGGCATGGATAAATTTGGTATTGATGCGCCTAAAGTAATCCTGATCGGCGCCTACTCTCGCGTCTCTTTTATCATTAATCTGTTCTCTGATGTTTTCAACTTAAACCAAGCAAGCAGAGATGCTATGAAGCAAGCAGGATCAGAAAAGTTTGCTGATACCTATGGCATCGAATGGGATTGGGAAAGTATCGCACCCGTAAATACGATTAAAAGCTATCAAGGCAAATTGTTATTTATTCATGACGAAACCGATCATGAAGTTCCTATGGATGAAGTTACTGAATTACATCAATCGAAACCTGACGCAGAAGTGATCATTACTTCAGGGTTTGGTCATCGTAGGATTTTACGCAATCAAGATGTGGTTGATTCGGTATTAGAATTTATAAAAACATCCTAAACTAAACATCTCTAGAATAACGTTACAACAACCTAATGAAATGATTATCAATAAAGTAAAGTAGAAACCATCTAAAAGTACGGGGGTGTCTATTTAAACTCTGTTTCGAGTATAATTTACTTAAAATACAAACAACTAAGGGCTTAGTTGAATACTTTACATTTATTTACATGAACTTGTTTAAAAATCAGTCGACTAAGAATAACAAGAACAGTAACTAATCATGCACCCGTTTGGATAGCATGTTTTATCAGGGGAATAATAATGGCTTTTTTAAAATCAATCGCAATCCTATTTATAACAAGCACTTTGGTGGCTTGTGGTGGTAGTGGCGGCGGAGGCGGTTCGTCAGATCCTGGCGTTACACCAGAAACTCCCACGTCTAGTGTCAGTGCTGATAATAATGGTGTTCTAACTGTTTCTGGCAAGGCCCTAGCAAATAGCACGATTACGGTTACTTTTCCTGATGGAAGCACTCAGCAAACAACAACTGATAGTAATGGCAACTACACTTTAGTTGGTGATATTGCCCAAGCTACTGGTCAAGTAACGATTACTGTGACTGATAATAATGGCAACACTTCTGATCCTTCTGAAGAAACCTTTACTGCTGATCTTGAATCTAAGGATGTATTAAAGGCTTTATATAAAGCTACAGGCGTCATGCCTGAATTGTCATTCAAACCTTCTTTAGGTATCAATACCGAAGCTCCACAAGGTGGTGCTGATACGGCTGGTATGCCGATGCCGTTTGTGGATATTTTCAGAACGGCGCGCCCGTTTGGTGAGTTATCAAACATAGGAACGGCGTTTGATGATAATGGTTGGCCGATTCAATTTGCTGATGGAATTAATTTTGCACGTACTAAATTGTTGCAGGGTACTTTAGGAGGATCTATTCCAGAGGGCACTTATACGGTTATCTATGACGGCGACGGCAATGAAACACTTGAATTTGGTTCATCTGGTGCGGTTAATGATGTTACAAAAATCGCTGGCGAAAACAAATATACCTTTGAATTACTACTTGAAGAGTTTGATGGTGAAGACGAGGTAGCGGCGGCTGATACTAATTCTATTAATATGAACATTAGAGGTTCAACTAGCGCCACTACAAATCTTAAGAATATTCGTATTGTTATGCCTGGTGGCACTTGTTCTGGAAATCCTTTCTTAAACGTAGAGAGCCAGACTGATTGCCCAGATGGCGCTATTTATGAATCATTTGCTGATCGTTTAGAAGCTGATAGAAACGCTATTATTTTCAATCCTGATTACTTATTATTTCTACGTAATTTCAAAGTCGTTCGTATGATGAACTTGATGGAATCTAGCCTTAAGAAGCTTTGTTTCAACGCGACTGATTGTCCTGCTGAAGTAGGTACTTGGGCAGACCGTGCCATGTTAACTGATGCTGTTTGGGGCGGTAATGACCAAAGAACGCCTGATGAAGAGCATAAAGGTGTCGCTATTGAGGTGATGGTGGAATTAGCTAATACATTGCAACGCGACATTTGGGTAAACATGCCACATGTGGCGGATAATGATTACGTTCAAAATTACGCTAAGTACGTTTTTGACAACCTAGATTCTAATCTACAAGTGTACGTCGAATATTCGAATGAGGTTTGGAACAATGGTTTTGCGGCGCATAGTTATGCAACTTCGCAGGGTAACGCGCTTGGACTAGGTATTGTTCCTGATATATTTGTAGGTAGTAATAGAGATGCAGATTACTTTGCTCGTTTGAATTATTACAGCCAACGCGCTGAGGAAATGCTAATTCTCTGGAAAGCAGAATTTGGTGGCGGTACTGATTCGCGTTTAGTGCGTGTTTTAGGTTCGTTCATTGGCGATAGAGTGCTAACTGAGCAAATGCTAGAGAATCTGAAGGATACAAATGGAACTATTAACAACGTCGATGTAGTTGCAATAGCGCCCTACTTCTTTGGTTGTCCTGTTGCATCTCAATGTATCGATGCAGCCAAGAACTTGTTAACAGCGGCTACAGTTGATGATATTTTTGATGTTATGGATCAAAGTGCTACGGTTGATGTGAAATCGATTGATGGCACAATAGAGGCGGTGAAAAATCAATTAACAGCAACTAATGCTAACAACCTCAAATTAGTTTCTTATGAAGGCGGACAGCATTTAGTAACGGGAATTTTTGGCAGCAACATTACAGAAGCTCAAAAACCAGAAAGACGTAAGTTATTCAATGATGCTAATCGTGATCCTCGGATGAAACAGCGTTTCATAACTTTTCTAGATGCTTGGAAAGATTTAGCAGACGATGGTACGACCTTATTCACGCTTTATACATTGCCACAATCGTTTTATCGATTCGGTAACTTTGGAATTAAGGAGCATTTAAATAAGCCGAGAAGTGAATCACCTAAGTTTGATGGTGTGATGACTTTTCAGGAGACACATGGCGACTGTTGGTGGGATGGTTGTAATCCTTAAAAGAGACACCCCCCCACTTTTTTACCTGTTTTCAGTGCAGAGTTAGTCTACTAGCTCTGCACTAATACATCAGAAACCAAAACTCTAACTAAGAACCCTTCTCTAGCGGAACCCATTTACCTTTAATCAGTCCTTCGATAGGCTGAAAATTAGATTTATAATTCATTTTACGACAGTCCTTAATCCAGAAACCTGGATACACATACTGCATCTTCTTTGATATCGCTTGTTCAACCTGCCATAAAAGTGCAAATACGCCCAAGCTTCGTTTGCTTCCAAGCTCAGGGTCAAAAAATGTATATACAGCAGACAAGCCAGACTTCACTTGATCCGTCACTGCTATGCCAATTAATACTTCATTATCATTTTCATCTTTTTGATAAAACTCATAATAATGAATGTCACACCATTGCGCCGCGAGAAAACTTTCAACGCCTTCGAAATCTGCACTTTCATGCCGGCTCTCTAAATAATGCTGATAAATAGCTAAGTATTCTTCACGAAAACCGTCTTTATTGATTTTAACGATGAGATCTTGATTAAGCTTCCAGATGCGTTTTTGGCTTCGGCTTCGCTTAAAGTCCGCAACAGGTATACGCGTCGTGACACATTTTTCACAGGTATGACAATAAGGCCGATAGACTTGTTCACCACTGCGACGGAACCCATTTTGAATTAGGTAGTCATATATTTCAGGATTCATCTCATAATCAGGATCGACCACGGCATTTCTAGCTATTAAGCCAGGAATGTATGAACAAGGGTGCATTGCTGTTGGGAAAATTCTGAGAGGTTGATCAAGTTTCATATATTTCGAAATTATGCACGTGACTGCGATTAAAGAAAAACAACCATATCAAGTTTCACTGATTTAGCCAATAGTTTCTAATAGTTAAACTTAAGTAACTTCAATAAGCCTCTATTTTTCTTGTATATTTAATTGAAACCAGTTTATTATATCTTGCTGAAATTTGGGCGATTTGAGATCAAGCACAAAAAATAATATAGATAAGGATAGCACTATGCGTTTGGGAAAAACTATTTCAGTTGTCGGACTCCTTTTAGCACTTACAGGATCACAATTAGCATCAATAAGTTTGGCACAAGAAACGACGCTGCATACCAACCCTGCGCGTGACATTAATCTACAACGCTTTGCTTTTTCAGTAAATCTAGTAGATGCCGCATTAGAAAGACTCAAACATAAAGTCACTTATGATGGCAGCTATCGGAAAATAGCTTTCCCAGATGGTGATGTACCAAATCATATCGGTGTTTGTACTGACGTGATTGTTCGCTCATATCGGAAGCTGGGAATTGACCTACAAGAGCGTGTCCATCGCGATATGTTAAACAGTTTTGCTCAATATCCAAACTTAGCTAAATGGGATCGAGTTCGTCCCGATACTAATATCGACCATCGTCGCGTACTAAATTTACGTGTTTTCTTTGAGCGCAATGGCGCTTCCCTGCCTATCTCATCTAACTCAAATGATTATTTACCAGGCGATATGGTTACTTGGGATATTATGCCCGGCATGCCCCACATTGGTATCATCACAGATAAAATCAGCAAAGATAAAACCAGACCATTGGTTGTTCACAATATGGGGAAAGGCCCAAAACTTGAAGATATTTTATTCACAATGAAAATAACTGGTCACTATCGTTATCAACCAGGTTTACAATTTAATCCAGCACTTAATCATCAAGCCCAGTTTTAAGCTGGCCTAAGTTCGATACAGTTTTTTAAAAGTTGTTCAGCTTCGGTTAATTCTTCTAATGGTAAAAATAGTCCCATATTAATAAATATGAAACCAACTATGGTTTTGGGGATTATGATGAGGATTAAGTTGCGAAGGCATCCTCGATTACAAGCATTTCTACTATTGCTGTTACTCACGGTTAGTACTAGCCAAATGGCACTCCAAGAAGCGCATGCGGAAGTTATCTTCATGCCTATTCAGCGTGTCGTTCCTACTCAGCCTATTACTAAGCTTGAAGTCATTGGGATGATTAAATCTATCCTAAACGGCCGAGTGCTCTCAGTAAAAAAGCAGTCCACCTATACCAATCCTGACTGCCATCACATTAAATTTCTTGAAGACCAAGGTGAATTTCACATGATTCAAGTGGGTTGTTTCATTGAAAATATTGTGCAAAATCCATAGTAATTTAAGTCAGAAAATATCTAAGCAAAAACTTAATAAAATAACTCACTATCTAGATCCTCACAAAAAACTTATATGCCTGATTTTTATATGTATAATATCGGCTTTATAAATACAATTTTCTCTTATAAAATTTGAACGTTCTGCAGTTTGATTGACACATATAATAATAACTAAATAAATAACTGTTTTAATAATTATTAATGGGGCCACTATGAGAGCGCTTGTTGTCGAAGACGATGCGGATATCCGCGAACAATTAATTGATACCTTAAAAAACGAAGGCTACGTTGTAGATGCCGCATCAGAAGGTGCACAAGGCTTATATTTTGCTCTTGAATATCCAATCGATATCGCTATTGTCGATTTAGGTTTACCCGAAGTCAGTGGCTTAGAAATTATTCGCCAATTACGTGATGCTGGTAAGGACTATCCTGTGATTATTCTTACTGCGAGAACTCGTTGGCAGAATCGCGTCGAAGGATTAGAAGCTGGCGCTGATGACTATGTCGACAAACCATTCCATCACGAAGAATTGTTGGCACGTATGCGCGCCCTATTACGTCGCACAGGTCGTTGGTCGCAAGCTGAATTTGCCTGTGGTCCGATTCGACTAAATACCTCAGAGCAACGCGTTCTTTGTAATGACACTGAAGTCTCACTAACTGCATACGAATATAAAGTCATTGAGCACTTAATGATGCATGCCGGTGAAGTTATCTCTAAAACTGACTTAACCGAAAGTATGTACGATGACGAGTCAGATAGAGACAGTAATGTTATCGAAGTATTCATTCGTCGTTTACGCATGAAGCTTGACCCAGATGGAACCATCAATCCAATTGAGACTTTACGAGGACGCGGCTATCGCTTTACTTTAACTCGTAATACTTAAAATTAACCAATTACGTATGCTATCGGAATGAATTCATTAAGAAGTCGGCAATTTCTAAGTGCCTTAGCCATTATTTTCCTAGGCATACTGTTACTCGGTAGTGTTTTATATTATGTTACGCAGCATAAAATGCTTAAGGATGAAGAATCATCCTTAAGTGAATCAGGCCTTGAATTAATGGGCTTTCTTGATTTTAAAGAAGGCAAATTTGTAATCGACTCCAACTCTAAGAATGATTTTTTAGCATTCTTAATCAAAAACGAATTCAGCAAACTTACCTCAGAAAAATTCGCCTACATTCAACACAATGATACTGGCAATATCGTTTGGCACAGCCAATACCCTTTTAATGACATCAGTGCAGGACGTTTTGCAAAAGACAAACGTAGAGTTTTTACGACTTTTTTGTTAACCATGCCTGCTGATATCGATGGTGTAGATGTGTTACATCCTGAAGATACCCAAGGGCGTAACGTCTCTAAACTCGATGGTGCTGAAAACTATATCGTCTACGCCCGCGGTTTCAGTTATAAACCCAGTGGCACCTATCAACTTATTTTGGCCAAATCAGCGCAAACATTACAAAAAGGCCATGACGATAGTATAAGAAATCTATTTCTATTATTTTTGGTTAGCACAATCTTGGTACTAATCTCTCAACTGGTCAGCAGTTATTTTGTCATCACACCGATTCGACGATTTGAAAAAGAAATCAATATGATTGAATCCGGTGACCAGCAATTAATTATCAATGAGTATCCTACTGAGTTATCTCAAGTAAAAAGTGCGATAAATGCCTTAATCAATGCAGAGAAAGGTCAAAAACAACGCTATCGTGATGCTTTAGATGACCTCGCGCATAGTTTAAAGACACCGCTATCTGTATTGCAAAGCTCCGCAGAAAAAAGCCAAAACGAGACAATTACTACCCAAGTCGAACGAATGGATGACATCATCGCTTACCAATTGCGTCGTGCTGTGGTTAACGAACATGGCGGTATGATTATCAAACAGCAAGCCGTGCGCCCTGTTCTTTTTCGCCTTAAAGATTCATTGATGAAAGTATATCGAGAGAAATCATTCGACATCGTGATTAACGTCGACGACTTCGCAAAATGCCGTATGGAAGAAGACGACATGATGGAAGTATTCGGCAACCTCACCAATAACGCCTGCCGCTTCTGTGAAAATATCGTTGAAATAACAGCAACACAAAATGGCGATATATTAATTATTAATATTGACGATGACGGCTTAGGCTTCCCAGATAAAAACCCATCAGAACTATTACAACGCGGCATACGCGCGGATAGCCAATCAGAAGGACAAGGTATAGGCTTAGCGGTGAGTACAGAGATTGTTGAAGCCATTGGCGGTAAGATAGAACTATTGATCTCTCCACATGTTGGCGCACGCGTTCGATTGCATTTACCTATGTAGCATGCTTCTTAATCAATCTGTACTTGTTTGATTATGAACA
>JBALXO010000011.1:15353-21149 GCA_036960615.1 Cocleimonas sp.
TTTCAAACACAATAGAAAATTCGGTTTCTTCAGTCATCGACACCCCTCGAAATAATGGACTAGGATCAGGTTGTTTGAGTGAGTTCCCTTGTATACCTATTATGACCTTCGATAACTTCAATTTGGCAACGGTTTAAAGGAAAGCTGATTTTTTTGCTTACTTTATTGGTAACGTAGTCAAAAAGGTAAGGAGTTTTTTTTATATCTTTAAATAGTCAATCCGGCTTAGGATTTCAAAAAAAGTAATACTTGGCGTCCCCACGGGGACTCGAACCCCGGTTGCCGCCGTGAAAGGGCAGTGTCCTAGGCCACTAGACGATGGGGACTGATAAGCATTGCGTTAATAGCTATTAGATCACTAGGTGATAGGCCATTAAACCTTACAGAAGTAAGAATAGATGTTTGTGCTTTACTAAGAATTAAGAGTAAAACATGTAAAAAAATGGCGTCCCCACGGGGACTTGAACCCCGGTTACCGCCGTGAAAGGGCGGTGTCCTAACCGCTAGACGATGGGGACACATATTTCATGTGCTTAATCAAAATACTTAATTAAAAATAATTTGACCAAGGACGCACTTTTTTACTTTTTAGTTTGAGTTAATTTCGAGATAATTATAAAAGCATTAAAACTCAAACAATATCAAAAAAACAACATCAAACTGGTGCAATGACACTCTTCTAAAAGAAGCAAAATCATTGCGAGGCGAGAAGATACCAGAAGTTTTTAAAGCAGTAAACAAAAAAAAGGATACTGTTTAATTTTTTTCTAAATAAAAGTCTTCGCCGATTATTCTAAGTAATAAAACCAAGAATAAATGACCTTTTGCCAATGTTCCAATTGCTCTATAAAACTCACAAAAACTTTGGATCATTTGGTGGAGCTAAGCGGGATCGAACCGCTGACCTCTGCAATGCCATTGCAGCGCTCTCCCAGCTGAGCTATAGCCCCACTGCCAAAAGACGCGAGAATTGTGAGGCAAAGACCAAAAACTGTCAAGCCAAAATAGAGACTTCGGCTGATAAATAAGTGCCTCTTAGACTCCTTTTATTTAAGAAGAAAGGAGTTGAGGAGATATAAAGGAATTTAGATAAGAAAGTTTAGACGGATATTTTTAATATCATGCCAAAAACAACGAGTTGAAGTTTTAGTGAAACAACGTAGAAGCATTGCGACGCCAACTATTAGGAAGAATGAGCTACACGTAGAGAAACAAGATCTTTACCGGAAAACAATCAACAAGGTAAGACGAATCCGTATAAACAAGTAAAAAGGTGGGGGTGTCTCTAAATTAATAGAATTCAATAAAAACTCGAGAGGTGCCTTTTATATCAAACTAGTCAGCTTGTATTCAGGAAATGAACGGTACTATTGAAGGATATTTTTGTTTGAGTTAACGACTATTGTGCTGATTGCAGTGGTTAAGAACTTACTTTAATTTAATCGGTCTTATTACTCATATTATGGGGAAATTAATATGAGTTGTTTAGTTAAGATCATCCAGCACAAATTAATTAGTAAATAATAAATGTGTTGTAAATAAACGGATTGCTAAAAATAATAATGAATTATCTAATAGGTAGGCTTCAACTGCAGGCAAAGTTTGCTCTGACTCTTTTATTCGCTAGTGCATTGCTAACAAGTAACGTTAATGCGGGGCCAAATACGCGTTCTCCTCTTGGAGTTAACAGCAATGAAGTCATGGATGATGATGCGAGTATGCCTTTTATTGATGTTTTCAAAATGTCGATTCCATTTGAAGAAGCACGCCCATGGTTGACTAAAGGCAAGGTCGTTTATGATGAACATGGTTGGCCAAAAAACCTAAATGGCGGCCAAGCAGGCACACGATTCCTCTATAAACTTCCTGAAAATACGGTACCAGCAGGTAATTACACCGTTCTTTATGACGGCGAAGGTATTTTAACTTACAGTGACGATGCCAAACTCGTTGATCGTGAACCTGGTAAAGATATTATTTCGATTGCTGCGGGAAAAGATAAAGAATTCCGCGTTAAGCTGATCATCAAAAATAGTAATCCAAAAAACTATTTACGTAATATTCGCGTGTTGATGCCAGGTGGCGTATGTTCAAATAATCCATTTAAACGTATTAATGATGCTCGATACTGCAAAGGTTCTCATTTTCTATCGTTTGAAAAGCATCATGATCGACTGATTTTTAATCCTGCTTATTTGGATTACATGAAAGACTTCAAAGTCGTGCGTTTTATGAATATGTCAGGCATTACGCGTAATCCAATTAGTAAATGGGAAGATCGTCCTAAACTTAAAGATTCTACTTGGGCAGGCATTCAAGGCAAACGGGGCGCACCATTAGAGATTATGGTTGCACTTGCCAATAAATTAAACGCTGATCCTTGGTTTAATCTTCCGCATAAGGCTGACAACAATTATGTCCGTCTATATGCAAAATACGTAAAAGATAATCTCAGACCTGGTCTTAAAGCCTACGTTGAATATACCAACGAAGCATGGAACTCTATTTTTACTCAAGCACATTATGTGAAAGATATGGGTGAACGTATGAGCTTAGATGAAGACCGCGATAAAGCGGGCTACAAATACTTCTCGCTTAGATCTGTTCAAATCTTTGATATGTGGGAACAAACCTTCGGCGGCACTGAACGCATTGTTCGTGTAATGGGCAGTTGGACTGGCTGGACCCGTATGTCTGAGATGTTATTGTCATATCGTAATGCTTATAAAAAGACCGATGCAGTTGCGATTGCCCCCTATTTCTTTCCTAAATTAGAAAATGCTAAAAAAGCGAGATCAGTCGCTCAGTTATTTAAGATGATTTATGACCCAAAAGAAAAATACTCAATTCCAAAAGTATTAGGTTATATAAAGAAGAATGCAGAAACAGCTGAAAAATTTGGCGTTGATCTAATCGCTTATGAAGGTGGTCAGCATTTAGTGGATTGGAAGAGCCGTAAGATCGACCAACACCCTACAAAACTGATGATTGCTGCTAATCGTGACTGGCGTATGGCGAAAGCTTACACTGACTTCATGCAAGGTTGGAAAGACAATGGAGGCAAGTTATTTGTAAACTTCTCAGCACCTAGAACATACCAATGGTTTGGCAGCTGGGGCACTAAAGAATATATTACTCAACCGATTAGTAAGGCACCAAAACATCGCTCTTTGATGCAATTTGCACGTCAAAATCCGTGTTGGTGGAGAGGTTGTACCAATCGTATTATGACTAGAGTCGCTAAACCTGCGGGAAATCCTGTTGGTGATGTCTTTGCTCTAGTTCCATCAAAGCCAAAGAAGCCCGGCACGAAAAAACCTAAAACGATTATAGCCAAAGTTACAGCGCCAAAGACTGTTATAAAACCTGCAACTAAGCCAAGCATTGTTGCTAAAACAGGAACTAATATAGCTGCCAAAGTAGCACCTGTAGCAGGTACAGCTGCTAAGGAACTTGTTAAAATTGCAGCGAAAACACAAGTGGCTAGCATTCAAAGAAAGGCGACTATCGCCTCGACAGCAGTCAGACCTATTTGGGAAAGTGCATCTGCAGTTGTTAAAGCAACTAATAGCACAAATACGCAGAAAACTAGTCTCCCTGCTCCAGCAAAAACTGTCAATGCTTCAACAGGAAACAAACATGATGCAACCGTTCACAGAGTGAAAGGTCGAGGGCGTTTCTGGTCAAACAAAGCAGCCCTTCATTTAAGGAATATTGTAGATGGCAAAATAAATGGTGGTAAAGATCTATCAGGTGTTTGGCAAACGCATTGGGACGATAAGTTCTTACACGTCCGTGTGGATGCGCTTGATGATAAGTTTATACGTGATTCACAGGCACCGTGGAGTGATGATTCAATCGAAATATTTGTCGATGCAGATGGTAGTCGTTCGACTAAATTCGATGGTAAAAATGACTTCCATTTCATCTATCGTTGGAAAGATCGCAACGTAAACCTCAGTAACAATTCACCTCGGCGTGGACGTAGTTTAGGCATTAAACAAACCATGACTCGTACCGATCGTGGTTACACCTTAGAAACTTCGATTCCTTGGACCACTTTAGGAGTTCGCCCTGTTGCAGGAAAGAATATAGGTATTGATGTTCAAATCAATGATGATGATAGTGGTAAAGGCCGTGATGGCAAACTTGCATGGCATGCTAAAAGTGACCAATCATGGAAGAATCCACAATCATTTGGCAGATTAGTTCTCGGTATATAATCATTTATATCAGGCACTTTTTATAATAAATAGTGCCTGATAATTAACTTAAAAAGACACCCCCCACCTTTTTGGCTGCTTTCAAGCTTTTGTTAAAGCACACTTACGGATAAAATCACCGTATGAAAATCATTAAAATTCTGGCGTTAGTCGCATTGCTTGTAGCAACTTTCTTTATAGGTGGTTATATACATCATCGTTACCAGTTGTATAAAAACTGGTATACACCTGCGGCTAATCCACCTAGCGCGAATGAACTTGCCTCAATCAAGTCGGACAAAAAACCAAATAAAAATACAGAGAGCAAAGCCACACCTGAGAATGAAGTATTTTTAGGTATCAATACAGCCGATGTTCGTGAAGATACGTCTAGCATTCAGTTTTTAAATCTTTTCAAATCTGCCATTCCTTTTTCTGAAACAGTTCCTTGGGGAAGTAGCAAAGGCGTTGAATACGATGAGCTTGGCTGGCCAACAGATTTAAATGGAGGTCAAGCAGGTACTAAGTTTCTAAATCGTTTACCTGAAGGTACTATTGAAGATGGTTTTTACACCGTGCTATATGATGGCGAAGGTGAGATTTTTTACGGCAATGATGCACGGCTTGTGGTACATCGACCCAATCGTGATGTCATCGAAATAACAGCAGGTAAAGACAAGATTCTAAACGCTTCACTTTTCATCAAAAAAACGACCAAAGACAATTACATCAAGAATCTTCGTATTTTACCTGAAGGTGGCATTTGCGAACGTATACCACATATCAAAGTAAAGACTCCTGAAGACTGTCCTAAAGGACAATATTTAGCTTTCGATAAAAACGACGATGCTATCCTCTTCAATCCAGATTACTTAGATTTCATGAAAGACTTCCAAGTGATTCGCTTTATGAATATGCAAGGCATGACTCGTAATCCCGTTGAAAATTGGACTGCTCGTAACACACCCAAAAAAGCTACTTGGGGTGGTCGTGCAGGCTTATATTCACGAGGCGCACCTGTCGAAATTATGGTGGCACTAGCAAACCAGGTCAAAGCCCACCCTTGGTTTTCCATGCCTTACAAAGCCAATGATGACTACATGCGTAAATTCGCGGAATACGTCAAAGCTAATCTAGATCCTAATCTCAAAGCATATATCGAATACAGCAATGAAGTCTGGAACCCTATTTTCATTCATCACGATTACGCCATCGAACAGGGCTTAGCAGCGAAACTCGATGATGAAAAATCACCCGCTGGTTATAAATGGTATTCACGCCGTAGCGTTGAAGTATTTAAAATTTGGGAAGACGTGTTTGGTGGACCTGAACAACTAGTTCGCACCATGGGAAGCTGGGCGAGCAATCAAAATATGTCGAGTCAAATACTTGCTTTTGAAGATGCATACAAACATACAGACGCCATCGCGATTGGTCCTTATGTTTCAGCACACCCCGAAGTGTTGCGTAAAGCTAACAATGTCGATGATGTATTTAAAGCGATGATGAACAAGACCTCTAAATGGGGCATGAAAACCATAATATCCTACATCAAGAAACAAGAAAAAGTCGCCACCTCATTCGGTGTTGATTT